>JANRMG010000229.1:0-12766 GCA_033761855.1 Candidatus Caenarcanales bacterium | reverse complement strand
GCCAAAGACATTGAACTGCCATAACATTCAACTCTTACTCTTTTAAAAACATCTGGGTTTGCTTTGCCGGTTCTAATCGTCTTAAGCTCTTCCTGAAAAAGGTCTAACACCTTTTTCATTTTATCTTCGGTTGTTTTAAGAATTTCTTGACCACTCATAGTAAGGTTGATTGTATTAAAATAAAGCGATAATAAGCAAGTGTAGTCTTTTTGTAAATTGGCAATTTTGCAGTTCTATAAACAGACTAATTATTAAAAATCTAAGATTTTTATCTTCTGTGTTCGTGATTGTCCTCTTGGCCTTCAAAATCGAGGCATTTGCCATAAATTTTTAATTCTAAATCTTGAATTTCTACATTGTATTTTTTGGCGATTTCTTGGGCGAGCTTATTCACCTCTTCATCGTAGAATTCAATAGTTTTGTTGCAATTTAAACAAACAATATGATGATGATGATTATCTTGATTGGAAGCTAATTCATAATGTTTGTGGCCTTCGGCCAAATCAACCTCACGCAAAATTCCCATGGAATAGAGAGTTTTGACGGTTCGATAAACTGTAGCTAAAGAGACATTGAGGTTACTACTTCGGTTAAGTAGTTTGTGGATGTCTTCAACACTCAAATGAAAACCTTGATCTGCCTTAAAAAAAACATCAAGAATGTATTCTCTTTGGGGTGTTAGCCTGGCTCCGTGACGCTTTAAAACCTGGTGAATCTCTTGAATTGAATACAAAGATTCGTGCAGCTTGTCGGCCTCGGTAAATTTGAGCTCTTTAGGCTTTAGCTCTTTGTGGAGAGAGTGCATTAGAAGAGACCTGGTTTTAACTTTATTTTTCTAAATCTGGAATATTGTAGTGTCCATATTCATCATTATAAGCGGAACTGTTCTTAGAAACGTATTCAAGCCGTCTTCTCTCAGCTTCAATAAAGCTTGAAGCTTCCACAGTGATTAATTTAACTAAACTTAATGGAATTAAATGTTGTGTATAACTGTTGGGGTCATTAAGGTTTGCGTCGTCTCTTCCATAACATTCCAACTGTACAAAGTCTGAGCCTACCGTTTGCAACCTTCCAGTTAAATAGCTTGAATCAGGAAAGTGAACTCTTACCCATTTACCTTCTTTACTTTCCAACTTTGTCCTTAGGTTCATATAGTTAGTTGTTTAGGTCTCTGTAAAAATTAGTTTAATTCTATCATCAAGCTCTGTGACTATCCATGGAATTTATTTTTTCAATGGCTCACAATGGCAGATACGCAGTATATAGTCAATATCTTAACGAGTGTAAAACCTAAAAAGATGTTAAAAAGTTAAGAGTATTAATGTTTGCAATGAATATCCGTTTCAAATGAAAAAGTCCTTCTTCGGCAAACAATGGAAAACATCTTCGGTAGAGCCAAGTCAAGATTTAATTAATTTTTGCTCTAACTATACAGTAGCAAATATACTAGCCAAAAGAGGCATTATAAGCGTCCAAGAAGCTTCTTACTATGTAGGTAGCAACCCACCAATTTTTTCTAGCCCCTACGAAATACCCGATTTAGAAAAAGCAATTGCAAGAATAGAGAGGGCAATAGACAAACAAGAAAACATCGTAATTTACGGAGATTACGACGTAGACGGCACAACCAGCACGGCTCTATTAACAAATGTTTTAGAAAGTCTAGGGGCCAAAGTTTCCTTTTTTATTCCCAACCGTTTTACCGATGGATACGGACTTAATACTAAAGCCGTTGTCCAAATAAAATCCCAAAGAAAAGCCACCTTGCTGATTACATGCGATTGTGGAATCACCAACTTTGACGAAATCAAACTAGCTCAATCACTCGGGTTAGACGTAATAGTGACAGATCATCACTCTTTGCCTGAGATACTCCCTCCAGCGGTGGCTGTCTTAAACCCCAAACTTTTACCGGACAAACATCCGCTCCACTGGCTGCCTGGAGTAGGTGTAGCCTATAAACTTGCCGAAGCTCTTTTAGTAAAAGATGGACAACCCGAAGCAGTGCACGAGCTTTTAGATTTGGTTGCCTTAGGAATGATTGCCGACTTAGCGCCACTAAAGGCCGAAAACAGATTACTAGTTATTGATGGGTTAAAGGTTTTGAACAACACCACTCGTCCGGGTCTGCAAGCACTTTTGCTTGAATGTGGTTACCAATCGGATGAAGAGGGAGTTGGTTTTGCAATTGCCCCACGGATTAACGCTGCTGGAAGACTTCAAGACGCTAGTGATGCCGTTAAATTGTTCTTAAGTAAGGACAAAAGCGAAGCCTTGATGATTGCCAAACAACTAAGCAGCCAAAACAGCTCACGACAACAGCTGTGCGACGAGATTTTCAAGGAAGCCATCGAGAAAATTGAAAAAGAAGTTAATCTGGAAACAGAGCGAGGAATCTTGCTTTGCAGCTCTAAATGGCACCACGGAGTAGTGGGAATCGTGGCTTCACGTTTAGTAGAAAAGTACCACGTGCCCGTCTTTTTGGGAGTAGAAGAAGACGGGAAGGTCAAAGGATCAGCTCGTGGCATTTCATCGATTGATTTGTTTGAAGAAATGAACAAAAACGCTGAATTGTTTAGTAAATTTGGCGGACACAAAGCCGCCGCCGGGTTTTCAATGACATTAGAAAATTGGCAGATTTTCAAACAAAGATTCTTGCAGCAGCTTCTGGTTGGGCTAAGCAGCAAAGATTTAGAACCAGTCCTAGAGATAGACAGTGAAATTGACATCTCTAATCTTAATTTGCAAAGCCTAGAAGCAGTCTGGAAGATGGCTCCCTTCGGATTTGGATATCCCAAACCAATCTTTAGCACAAAAGAAGATTTTGAAATACAAGAAATAAAGGGACTAGGCAAGAATAACGAGCACACAAAATTATTATTAAAAAATGGAGATCAAGTACTTGAGACCATCCAATGGCGGGTTACACCGGATGTTTTTCAGGAGGCAAAAGAGCAAGGAAGAATAAAAATTGCATTCACAGCCAGCAAAAGAAGTTTTAACGGCAGAACCTACCTTCAGATGGAGCTTAAGGACTGGATTTCAGTATCAGACAATCCAAACTATTTACTTAAAAATAGTAAGGTCAGGGACTCACAGAGCCTTTATCAACAACAAGAGAGCTTGACGGAGCAAAGCAAAAGCCTTTCTGAATCATTGCCAGAGGGAACACTCGCAGAACAACCGATTGAAAGTTTTGTTGCCAAGGCTGATTTAAACAAGACCAATGCTCCGATCGAAGAATTAGCAATAACCTCCAATGTCGATCTCCGCAACAAAAATCCAAAGATCGAAGAAATAATTTCCGACAACTTATCTTGTGTCATTTTTGCCGAAGGCCAAAACTTAAAGCAAATTCAAAACGAAAATCTTTCCGCCACTTGCTTTTACCGTTTGGATAAGCTGAAACAAACTTATGATTCTTTAGTTATGTTTTCTATTCCGCTGCAAAAATCTTTAATCCGCAAGGCAGTTCTCGCTTCTGGAGCAACTAAAGTCATTTGGATTGGAAACAATCTCCAAGAGACGCATGACCCTAAAAGTTTTTTAAAAAAGCTTATTTCTCATCTTCGAGAACAAAAGACCCAAAACCAATCCGAAAAGCTTGAGTTAAGCCTTGATGAGCTTGCCTCCAATCTTGAATCTTTAGAAGAAACCTGCCTTGAGGGTCTAAGAATTTTAGAGCAAAGTGGGATGCTCACTTTTAAATTGGAGGCTTCTAAGGTTACAATCTTGCTGTCTGGAACACCACAAAAAGTTCGTTTGGATACAGAAAACCTAAAAAAACAACTTGAATCCGAAAACCAGATTAAACACAAATTACTTACAGCCTCGCCCAGTCAAATAAACAGCCTAATTAAATGATCTTTACAAAATGAACACGACAATCGAAGAAACCATTCTCAAAAATTTAAGAGACATTCCTGACTTTCCTCAGCAGGGGATTATTTTCAAAGACATTACACCAATCTTGAGCGATTCAACAGTTTTTAACAAAGTTATAGATTCATTGATAAAGGTAATTGAGCCTTATGAACCAAATTGCATTGCTGGAATAGAAGCTCGGGGTTTCTTGTTTGGAACACCGATCTCAAGCAAAATGAACCTTCCCTTTATTCCAATCCGCAAACCCGGCAAACTTCCCTGGAAAAAGAAAAGTGTTTCTTACACTCTTGAATACGGCGAAGCCTCTATTGAAGTTCACGAAGACGCCTTAGATTTTGCCAAGAAAAACGGACAACCTAAAGTAGCCGTTATTGATGATCTTTTGGCCACCGGAGGCACAACTCAGGCAAGTTGTAAATTAATTGAAGACATTGGCGGGAAAATTGTAGTTGCCGCTTTTGTAATTGAGCTTGGATTCCTACCCGGAAGAGAGTTACTGGAAAAAACTACAGCCGTAGAAGCGCTTTCGGTGGTTAGGTAGTTAAAAATAATTTTCTTACTGATTAAAAACCGAGAAAAATTATCTTGTAGGGGCTTAGCATGCTAAGCCCAAAACTCTTAATTGTTTTCAGCAATCTGTCGAATGTCCACCGTCCCAGTACTTGGTTCTTAGAGCGGGTTCGGCGTGCCGAACCCCTACAAAATGACACTATAAAGTTTTAACGTTTCAGCCCTTCAATAAAACCTTCATAATCACTGACTTTGTCTTCTAGATGATTGATTCCAGCCAAAAGCCAGAGATGCTCATTCATATCTACTTTGTCTCCAAGCAATTTATAGCCTTCGCGCTCCAAAAGGTTCTTTTGGAGTAAACCTTTAACACCCAATTTTAAACTACTAATGTAACCATCCTTGGCTACAACCCTATACCAAGGATATGTTTTCATTTCTTCTTCGTTCATTCCGGTTAGGATAAAGCCAACCAAACGCGCATGGGAACCGACCATATCAGCGATTTGGCCAAAATACATTACTTTGTCCTCAGGAATTTGGGATACAACCTTCAGCACCGCTCCCTTCAAAGCTAAAGATTTTTCTTTTTTATTTGTTTCACTCATGGAATTATCTCTTAGGCATCTCTGAAAGGGGAGTAAAGGAACGCTTTTGCTTTAAAGTTCCCCCTGTCAAGGGGGCTAGGGGGTGACAATTCATTTAATACTTCCTCTCCAAAACATAATCAGCAATTTGATATAAAAAGGGATTGCTGATCTTAGCTTCTTCCAGAGCGGTTTTTGCAATTACTATTAAATTTTCGGCTTTCAATCGAGACTCCGCAAGACCCAAGAGTTTTGGATAAGTGGTCTTATTTTGCGCCTCATCCTTACCTGCCGTTTTGCCAAGAGTAGTCGAATCAGACTCCAAGTCAAGCAAGTCATCAACTATCTGAAAAGCCAGACCAAGAGATTCCGCATAAATTGTAAGAGCCTGGATTTCTTTTTCATCGGCTTCTGCGGCAAGACCACCAACCAAAACAGAAGCACTAAGAAAAGCTCCGGTTTTGAGTTTGTGCATTTCTTCGAGTTCTGCTAAAGAAACATTATCTTTATTTGTATTTTCGAGATCCACCATCTGTCCGCCTGTCATGCCTAGCGCACCGACGGCTTCAAGAATTACAGAGGTTATTTTTTTGGAAATCTCGGCTGGCAAATCAGCTTTCAGACACAAATGGATTCCCTCAACCAAAAGGGCATCTCCGGCCAAGAGAGCGGTTGCCTCATCATAGGCTTTGTGGCAAGTGGGCTTTCCGCGGCGCAGATCGTCGTTGTCCATGCAGGGCAAATCATCATGCACTAAACTCATGGCGTGAATGCACTCGATTCCAGCAGCAATTGGCAAAACCTTGGCAAGATCTACAAGCTTATTATTGCTTTGACAAATGGCTTCGTAAGCGGTTAAACATAAAATTCCACGCAGCCTTTTTCCACCGTTGAGAGAAGAATAATGCATAGCTTCCCAAAGTCTCGGAGAGGCTTCTCTACAAGCAAGAATTTTATTTAAATAATCCTCAATCAACTGCTTGCGAGCACCGAGAAAAGATTTAAAATCACTAAACTGTTGAATTTGTTCTTCGTTTTGCACAGTATTTGGAGAAACCAAACTTTTTGACATAAATTGATTAAGTAACAACTTTAGTTTAATGATAAATTTTCAACTTAAAAAGTATATTTAACAAGCTTTGTTCAATTTGTTAATTTCACTCAATAGTAATAAAGAACTTAAACCAAAAATCTCATCTTCAGAATTGCTACACTTTTCACCTTCTCTTACTGTCACTCCATCATCCTGAACTTGTTTCAGGATCTATTCTTTCCTGCAAAGGATAAACAGATTCCGAGACAAGCTCGGAATGACGTTGAGATATAGTAAAGGTAAAATCTAAAGAAGTTAAAAATGCAAAACGAATCCGCTCCAAAATTAGATTTAAGAGGCGTAAAATGCCCGATGAATTATGTAAAAGCCAAATTGGCCTTAGAAAAGCAAGACCCAGAGAGTTCTTTAGAGTTACTCGTCGATTTTGGTGAATCAGTGGAGAGCGTGATTAAGAGCTTAGAAAAAGACGGCTACAAGATTGAAAAATTTGTGGAACTTGAGGGTTTTTGTAGTCTTTTGGTTAGGAATTTAGGCAATTTCAATGTAAAATAATTTTTATGAGTCAGGCTTCTAAGTTTATTATCAAGTTACTTCAAGGTAATTCTGATGGGAATATTTCATTTGATGAACTCTGTAACTTATTAAAGAATTTAGGATTCTTTTCTAGAATTAAAGGTAGTCATCATATTTTTTGGAAATCAGAAATCGAAGAAATAATCAATATTCAACCAAAAGGGAATAAAGCTAAAAGCTACCAGGTTAAACAAATAAGAAATATTTTGATCAAATACAATTTACTTAAGGATTTTAATTTAGAAGGTCATGAATAAGTACGAAATAATCATATATTGGAGCGAAGAAGATGGTGCATTCATTGCTGAAGTACCGGAATTAGCCGGTTGCATTGCTGATGGACAGAGTTATCAAGAAGCATTCTCAAACGCCGAAACAATTATTCATGAATGGATTCAGACAGCTAAAGAGATTGGAAGAGAGATTCCAAAGCCCAAAGGCCGACTAACTTTTGCTTAAGAATGAAATTTGGAATTGTAATAGAGAAGACAGAAAATAACTTTTCCGCTTATGTACCAGATTTACCTGGGTGCATAGCCACAGGCACAACAAAACAAGAGGTACTAACTGAAATTATTGACGCAATTAAATTTCATGTTGATGGCCTAAAAGAAGACGGCGAAGAAATTCCTAAACAAAAAAGTTATTTGAATATGTTGAAGCTTAAAAACATAACTTTGTAGTCTTTTACTTAGGAATTTAGCTGATACCAACAAAAACAGCGCTTGACTTATTGTTAAAAGATTGCTAAAAATTTAATTTAGTTTATATTAGTTAAATTTTAGGATAGAAATATGGGAAACAATTTGTCGGTTCAAGCTGTAAGAAGAGAGCCTCAGGTTTTAAATAGTGGTTTTGGAAGAAGAGCAATAGCAATAGCATTAACTGCTGCTACACAACATCCAGCTTTGCCAACATATTTTTTAAAAGAAAGACCTGCAACAGCAGCACAGTCTAGAACTGAAGAAGTAAGACCATTAAAAGGCGCTGTTACTGATACTTTAGGCATTTACAATGCTGCTGGACAACCGGGTTCAGAAGCTAAACAATTATTCGAAATCCCACAACCAACTCAAATTGCTCAACTAAGATTATCTGATCTAGCCGTTGGAGCAAGAATAAGATTAGGCAATAGCGGAGAGTTAAAAATTGGCGCGGTATTTAATCAAGGAGATTATAGATACTATCGAGTTGGAGAAAGCTTTTATACATATAATAATGGTTACTTTATTCCATGCGAATCTTACGTTTATAGAGGACAGAGATACTTCCGTAATCCAGATTATTCTCGTCAAACAATCGTAATTATTCAACAGCCACAAACAATATACTCTCAGCCCGGAAACAGTTTAAGTATTTATGAACAAGTCTTAGGAAGAATTAGATCAAGTAATTTAAGCAGTGATTGTTCTTTAAACGTTGTATTTCTAAGAAATTTTTCTCAACAAGGCGCACCAATAACTGGATTTTACTATAATCAAAATAATCACAGCAGACATGGTGGATGTGATGTCAATTTTGGCGGACTAACCGCTAATGACATTACCAATGGAGGACAAAGAGACTTTTATCCTGGATTTGATGGTAGTGATTATAACAGTGCTTTTCCAGGAAGTGGTCAAGTAAGATTGTTTGATGCAAACTGGAACGGTGTTTCTGGTCAACCTGCAAATAGTTTTTCTTCAAGAGGAACTTATTCCATTCGTTAAAATGTTTTTTTACCTTCTCAGTTATTTTCAATAATCTCCTCTGAAGAACCTCAATCAATAAAAAACCTAGATCATCTTTGATAAAGATCTGGGTTTTTTATTGAAAGTATTTAGATCAGTAATACAAACACCTTAGAAGATAAAACAAAAAGAATTAGAACTAAATAAAAACCTATATTTAATAAATAATAATTGCTTTTTTGCACCTTCTGGTGGGCTTGAACGTAAAAATAAACACAAGAAAGTAAAATTGGAATTACATACCTAAAATCAGCAATGCTATGTACTGGATGGTTTAATCGACCAACCACTATCGATAGACCGAAAAAAAGTAAATTAAGTAAAAAAAGAAAAAAAGTTTTATTCAATTCAAGTTGTTTGGTCAAGAAAATTCCTATAATCCCAAAAAATAAGATGAAAACAAGAAAAAGACTCATGAAGGAAGCAATAAATTCATTTAAATTGTCTTCAAATCCATATTCACCAAATAAACTTGTTTTCCATAAAAATATCCAAACATTATGACCGCCGCAAACCTCTGCCACTGGGTTTACATAGGTACAATGCATGAAGTCAAAAATATTAAAAGTAAGAAAATTACTCGGATGATTATCAGCTCTTAAATGTTTCATTTCTTGCCAATTCTTTAAATAATGAAACTGCTCAGCATTACTACTGTAATAGTTGCCAAAAATTACATTGACAGAAAGCGGCAGTAAAATAACCACAAAGTAAGAAAGTATTTCTAAAATTTTCCCTTTGTCATTTCTAATCTCAAAAGCCTTCCAAAGAGCAAAAACAACAATTAAAGCCAAAATTACGATTCCAATTAGCTTTGTTAAAGAAGTTAAACAAGAAAAAACGCAAGCCCAAATAAAGTATTTAAATTTGTCCTCCCCTTTGTCCTCTTGCAGCCAGCGGAGAAGAAACAAAAATGCCAAAGAATAAAAGAAAGCAACTAAACAATCATTGTTAATAATTACCGAATGGATTATCAATCCGGGCCAAAAGACAATTAGCAGCGCAGCAAGATTTTTTAAATTTGCGGATAAATTCAGTCTTTGGAAGATAAGAATAGAAACAATTACAAATCCAACATTTGCCAAAACCGACACAAACTGCAAAGACGAATATTCGTAAAATCCGAAAAAAGTCCCTAGTTTATAAAACAAGCTTGCAACCAAGTAATACAAGGGAGGATGAATTGTTGCCGCATTAATATGCGGGCCCGGAAGAGCAAAGTTATTAAGCAGATAATGAATAAAACCCAGATGTGCACCGTGATCATGCTCCCGAAGAGCAAAATTGGTATGAGAAAGATATAAAACCCTCAGCCAAAAACCACCAAAAACAAATAGCGAAATTAAAACGGAAAACCCACACAAACGACACAAAAAGAAAATAAATAAAGAAATACCTAAAAGAGCAAGAAACAAAAAGAAACCAGGAAAACTAAAATCGAAATTGGAAGCAGATTTTATTAGGGGACTGAAATAAAAAACTGTCTCTTCTGTCAGCTCACTGAGGGTAATTTCAAGATTCCTTCCCGAATAAAAAGATTTATAATCCTTCTCAAATTCATATCCAGTGGCATAAGTTTCGCATTGCTGTACTTCTTGCTCTATAAGCGATATCTCGTTGACTCTGAGTTGGGTTATGCAACTGTTTGAAAATACTTTTATTTTGTTTGCTGGGAATAACTTGTCTTTAATTTTGGCAGTAAATTTAAGCTCCCCTCGCGGACAAAGATTAGCTCCATTTACCGGTAATTTAGCTTTAAAAGTTTGAACACCATTAGCGCTGTCGCAAACGAATTTTGCATCCTGAAAATAAAAACCAGAGAGAGAAAACAAAATAAGCGAAATAAAAACAAATCCTAAAGAAGCGATTAAGGCTTTAAGAGGCGAAAAAGAAAATTTTAAAAGAAAATTTGAAAACAATTTACAGACTTAAAAACATATAAAATCTTTATTCCCTTTTGGGTTTATGAATTCTTAAAAGGGATAATTTACAAAACTTTTTAATGCACTAACAAATATTTTCAGCGAATCGCTGATTGGAAGGAAATGAGAAGATTTATTTTTTTCGATATAGATTGTTTGTATACCAACTTCGATAAAATTAACTTTGGCTTTGGAAAGGGAAATTAAACTATTAAATTCATATTCAAAGCCATTTCCATTAATTTTAAGCAACTCTGGAATCAGTTGGTTGGGAATACCCCTTAAACCCGTCTGAGTATCTGCGAGCCATTTACCAGTAATGCCAAACAACAAAAAACGACTAAAAAGATTGCCAATTAAGCTTTTCCAAGGCATTTGTCTTCCCACTCTCCTTGAGCCAAGTACCAAAGAATTAGAAACCGACGAAAGTTTTTGGAGGACTTTTTTTATATCTTGAGGCTTGTGTTGCCCGTCACAATCAATAGTTACAAGACCTCCAGTATTGGGAAAATTATCATGAATGTATTTGAAACCGCTCTTTAAAGCTTTCCCCTTACCCATATTCTGTTTATGATTCAGTACCAGACATTGAGGATAAAGTCTAAGCTTTCCAAAAACCCCATCGGATGAAGGGAAGCTGCCGTCGTTTACGATAATAATTTTTTCAACATCAAACTTTATCAGTTCATCAACCAACTGAAGGAGCTTAAAATCTGGATTAAATGCAGGAATTAAAAGAATCAAAGCAAATATTTTTCTAAAACTTTATTTTAAAGTTATTCCCTCTTTAGAAAAACTCTTTTCAACAACCTCAACTAGCAATTCACCAAGATCTTCTCCGATTAAGATTTTGGAATCCTTGAGCATAACATAACCATCGCCGCCTTGGAGCATGTAATCACTAATTGCCAAAGTATAAAGTTTATTTAAATCCAAAGCCTCCGCTCCAATTTTTAGATCTTTTATTTTGTAGCTTCCGTCGGGTTGTTGCACCGTTTGGAAGCTTAAACCAGAAACTTGAGGATAACGCCCGAGTTTTTCATTAAGCTTTTCAACTCCATGATTGAGAGCTTCGACTAATGTTGTGCCACTAATTTGAATTTTAACCACTTTATCCTCAAAAGGATGAATGCTAAGAATGTCTCTTTTGGTGAACTTACCTGAAGGATAAATTTTATCCCCGCGAATTGCTCCAGAATTGAGAATTGCCAGATCTGCCTTTGTTACTTTTCTCATTGCATCAGCAATTAAAATTCCCAAGTTAGTTTGCCGAGAACGAACATTGGCCGCAATAGCATCCAAAGGCTCAGCCGAAAAACCAACAACTTGATCCAAACTTTTATCTAGCTCTTGTTGGTATTTGAGAGCCACTTGCTGAACTGTCTCATCCAAGGCTGTTTTTTCATCCATGGGAGTTAAAGAATAGGTTTTAACAACTTGTTGATTTTCAGGCTTGCTGAGCTCAATCTCAGCCACAAACTTCGCATCTGATCCAGCCTTACTAATTAAAGTTTGCCCAACCATAGAGGTAATCGGGAAATGCTCATGCCCACCGACAATCAAATCAATATTAGGGAATTCTTGCGCAAGCTTAATGTCGTCAGCATAGTTCTGGTGAGTTAAAGCAATAATTAAATCAACGCCTAACTCCTCTAAAAATGGTATATAAACCCTCGCTGCTTCGAGCGGATCGATGATACGGACCGAAGTTGTTTTCCCTCTAAGAAGTTCAGGGATTATTTCATCGCCTTTGAGACAGAGACCTATGAAACCGACTTTTATCACCTCCCCCGCCTCCTTGACATGAGCTAAAAAATATTTCTCCGGGTTCCCCTTATCAAGGGAGTTAGGGGGTGATTCAAAGGAGAACTCCTTGACCAAATAAGGCTTGGCTCCACCGACTGGGACTCCGGTTTTATTGTCAATGACGTTTGAAATCACCCAGTCACACCTTGCCTCTTTCATCCGCTCAAGTAAGACATCCAATCCAAGATCAAACTCATGGTTTCCTAAAGTTGCAATGTCAACGCCAGTCTCGTTAAGGACATCAACCATTTGCTTGCCTTTAAAAACAGTAGAAGCCACCGACGGAGAGAGGAAATCCCCGGGCAAAAGTAAAAGCGTATTTAAGTTATTTTTTAAATTTTCTTTCTTTAAAGTTGCCACTCTTGCCAAGCCTCCGACTTTGCCGTCTTCAAGAGGAAGAGTAGTATAAACATCATTGATTTGAAGAATTTTTAAACCCTTGGTGTTCGCGGCGGTTTCTTGGGTTTTTGCTTGCAGAGAGACGAAAGAGAGAAGCAATAAAAAGGTAAAAAGCTTTTTCATTTTTAGAAATATTATTAACTTGTCTTAAGTTATAGCTTTAAAGTGTTTTAGGCTGCTAGTTGTTTTTGAGAAGAAGGAGCTAATCCTAATCTTATTGCAAGTGCATTACGTAGAGGTGTGGGGAAGTCAAGAACATTTGAAATAGGGGTTTCAGTTCCATTACTTGTAAGTTTCCAC
>JANRMG010000228.1:0-27119 GCA_033761855.1 Candidatus Caenarcanales bacterium | reverse complement strand
TATTAAATTCCCTGGTTGCCTCACGCATGGTAACAAACTCCTCGGCCATGGTTGGGTGAATTCCGATTGTTGAATCCAATTGTTTTTTTGTAACGCCACACTGCATGGCCACTCCAAGTCCTTGCATAATCTCTCCTGCGTCAGGCCCAACCATGTGGAAGCCAAGAACTTTATCGGTCTTTTTGTCAACTATAATCTTTAGCAGTGCTCTTTCGGGGCTACCGCTCAGAGTGTGTTTTAGAGCTCTTGTATCGTTTAAATAAATTGCAATATCATCAAACTGCTCTTTAGCTTGTTCCTCTGTGAGACCCACTGTACCAATATTGGGTTGAGAAAAGACGGCCGTTGCTATATTGGAATAATTGACTTTAATCTTTTCGCTCTTGAATAAATTTTTGGACAAGGCCATCGCTTCTGCTAAAGCGACTGGGGTAAGTTTCACCCGGTCAATTACATCACCAATGGCGTAAATTGAATCCACCGAAGTTTTAAAGTAATCGTCGACTTTGATTGCATAGCTCTTGGCAATTTCAACCGAAACATTCTCTAAACCTAAACCCTGAATATTGGGTTCCCGGCCTATACAATATAAAACGGCATCTGTGTTTAACTTGCCTCCATAAGCCAGCTCACAAATAAATTTGTTTCCAGATTTTACAATTGAAGAAATTTGCTCCATAAAACGAAGGTCAATGCCTTTCTTTTTCATTTCTTCAGCCAGAAAGCATCTAATGTCGTGATCAAAGCCTCGCAAGAAGAGAGGGCCACGATATATCAAAGTTACTTTAGAGCCTAACCCTTGCATTATTCCAGCGAACTCAACGGCAATATAGCCTCCACCCACAATTACAATTTCTTTTGGCAGATTCTCTAGATGAAATAACTCATTTGAAGTAATGGCATATTCTTTGCCTGGTATATCCGGTATTATGGGCCATCCACCGGTTGCCAGCAAAATATACTTTGCACTTATTTTTTTACCATTTATTTCTACTGTATGCTCGTCGATAACCGAAGCTGACCCCTCCATGATGTCTACTCCTGCATTGCCAAGTATCTTGCGGTAAATACCATTGAGCCGCTGGATTTCCGTGTCTTTATTTTTTATGAGGGTTTGCCAGTTGAATTCTTGTGAACCCAAGGACCAGCCGTATCCATGGCTGTTTTCAAAATCCTCACGAAAATGGGAGGCGTAAAATAAAAGCTTTTTTGGTACACAGCCAACGTTTACACAAGTCCCGCCAAGGTATTTGTTTTCGGCGATAGCCACTTTAGCCCCGTAAGAAGCCGACATTCGGCTAGCCCTTACTCCACCAGAGCCTGCCCCAATTACAAACAAATCATATTCAAATTTACTCATTCAAACTCTTTATTCCTGCTTTTTATCGTCTTAAAAATAAAGACTAACTCCATAAGGTGGTTTTTTGAAAATATTTATAAAATTTAAACAGACTTAACTGTTGGCACAAATGAATAAGTTCCATCGGGTTTTTGAACAACTGTGAATTCAACCTTTCTAGAAGCGCCTAATAAATAATCTAATTTCTTGTTTAGTTCTGCAACCCCTTTTAAAGCAGTGTTGTAGTTAGAAATACCACCAAAACCAGCATAGCCTCCTGAATTATTAGCCTGAACTAGATTTTTATTGAGGTTTGATGCAAATAGTTCGGGAGTCCAATTTTTCATCAGACTTAAAGCATTGCTTCTCTCTTGAGCGTTTAACTCAGAAAAACTAAGATCGCTGCTTCGAGAAAAATCAGTTATGAAATTTTCCATCAATTGGTCAACAGCTAAAGTTGCCTCTTGAAATGGCCTGGTTGCAACATAATTAAGACCCTGCCTTCGCTCTGATATTCTTGCAGCAATCTCATGAAGCTCGTTAGACAAGCCCGCCAAGACATTTCTTTTGTAAGGATTATTGTGCTCATAGTCCAAATAATTTGGGTCCAGAGTTATTACGTTTAAAGGCTTGCCGCTTGCATCGGTTAAGTTCACGTTTCCTGCCGCAAAACCAGTTCCATAATTCGAGACCATTATTACAATTTTTTGTCCAGAATCTTTAAGTTCTTTAAAAAGTCCCTGAAACGAAGGCATAGCAGCCATCAGTTCTAGTTCTCTCATGGCTTTTGCTTCGTTTGCAGCCGGAGCTGATGGATTGGAGAGAAAAACTATATTAGAACTATTTGAAAGCGGAGTTTGCTTATAGAGAGAAGAAGTTAATACCTCAGCCGCTGAAATCTGTTCTTTGTATGTTATTGATTTCTCGTTGTTTTCAAGTCTCGCAATTCTTGCATAAGCCTCTCCCGGAGAAAAGGCCGCAGGGTCAAAAGATAGAGGAACAGAAAATTTTGGTGTTGTCGTTTGGGCTGGTGGAATTACTGGGGGTGTAACCGAGCGAGGTGGTGTTGTCGGTGGAACTGTTGGTTGGGTTTGTGGGGGCGCTACTGGAGGAGTTGTTGGCCTTGAAACTGGGGGCGGAGATGTTGTTTGAGAGCCACTTCTCGTATTGTTGCTAGTCTGGTTGCTATTACCAGTACTTGTTCGTCGAATTACAATGTTAAGAGAGGAGGCACCTGAGGTAGTCGGTTTAGTTGAAGTTTGAATTAAGCCAGTATTACTTCTCGCTTGAGTTGCCCCACTTGTATTTGTGCTTAAATTTTGATTTAAAGATGTATTAGCTGAAGAGGATGGATTTTTAAGCTTCTCTTCAGCGGATGGCTGAGAAACCAAACTTTGTAAATTAAAACTGCTGTTTTTTAAATAAAAATCCGGTATAGAAAAACCAGTTCTAATGCTGCTTATAATCAAGGTTTGACCTGTCTATATTCATACGCTTAATAATGTATTTACCCAGCTCCTGATTCATGTCTCAGAGAAATAGGGTAAGCCTTAAAAAAAATCAAAATTCCCATTAAAAAAGGTAAGTCAAGCTTCAATCAAAACCTGTTTATCCAACCCTCTCTAAGTAATTTAACGAATGCAAGTTTTGACGATAGTGTTAATATTAGATGGGTTTATAACAGCGGTTATATACACTTTAAATCGTTTAGATTAAATAATTTTCAACTCAATGATAATCTCTCAGCATGCATTTAGAGGGTCTCGCAAAGCAAAAATAATTTGCACAATTGGACCCGCAACCAATACACCAGAAATGATTGAAAACCTCATTTTAGCTGGGATGGACGTTGCCAGACTCAATTTCTCACATGGCTCTTATGAAGATCATAAAAAAGTTACAACTATCATCCGTGAAGTTTCTGCTAAATTAGGAAAACCGGTAGCAATCCTCCAGGACTTACAAGGACCAAAAATTAGAACTGGAAAATTAAAAAATGGTCCAATAACCCTAAGCCCTAAACAAATTTTCACTATTACTACCGAGAAGATTGACAGTACTGAATCTCTAGTATCAACAACCTATAAAGATCTAGCGAAAGATTTGGCTCCTGGTAATACGCTCCTAATCGATGACGGTTTAATACAGATGACAGTCCTTGAGTCTGACGGTGTGAAGGTGGTTTGCGAGGTTATTCACGGAGGGATTCTAAAGGATAACAAGGGTATCAATCTTCCAGACGTCAAACTCACCACTCCAGCTCTAACTGAAAAAGACAGAGAAGACCTCCAAGTTGGTTTGGAATGCGACGTAGATTACATTGCTCTTTCTTTTGTAAGAGAAGCTAAAGATGTTTTAGAGCTGAAAGCGCTGATTGAGAAGGCCAATAAAGACACACCAGTAATTGCCAAGATTGAAAAACCCCAAGCTCTGCTTAACATCGATGAAATTATAGATGTAAGCGATGGGATTATGGTTGCACGCGGTGATTTGGGAGTTGAGCTTTCACCAGAAAAAGTTCCAGTTGTTCAAAAGCGTCTTATTAAAAAGGCTAACGAGAAAGGCATTTTGGTAATTACAGCAACCCAAATGCTTGAATCAATGATAAAAAATCCGTGTCCAACCCGAGCCGAAGCTTCGGACGTTGCCAATGCTATCTTCGACAACACTGATGCAGTAATGCTTTCTGGCGAAACTGCGAGCGGAAACTTCCCGATCGAAGTTGTTAAAATTATGTCTCGCATCATAGTAGAAGCTGAAAAAGCAATATCCTATCCTCGCAAGGTCTCATCTGACCTTGAAGACGAAGAAGAGTTACAGTCTAAAAACCCACCAAATTTTACTCCAAGTGCTATTAGCCAATTGGCTTGTGAAGCCGCTAGAGCTGTTAGTGCAACGGCTGTTGTTGTTTTTACCGCTAGTGGTGCAGCTGCGCAAAGAGTTTCTAAATGCCGTTCCAATTGCAGGGTAATTGCATTGTCTCCGTATCCCCGCATTCAAAGGCGTATGGCTTTGTATTGGGCGGTTCAGTCGGCAATTATTAATAATGAATTAGACACCACTGAAACTGTAGAGGAAGTCATGGATAAAGTGGATGAAATTCTAGTTGGTTCTGGCCTCTTTGCCGAAGGAGAAACCGTTATTGTGACAGCTGGAACTCCTTCACCAATCAGCGGTACCACCAATCTAATGAAGATTCATACTCTTGGTAAATTTAATGACCTTATTGAAATTAGCTAAAAATGACTGAAAGCCAAAACAAAGTTGATATTGCAAGCTACATTGACCATACGCTTTTAGACCCTTTAGCCAATGAAGCCGATATTGAAAAACTTTGCAATGAAGTTATAAAGTATCACTTTAGAGCAGTGTGCATCCAACCTAAATGGCTGCCAATGGCCAGCTTTCTGTTTAGGCAAACTGGCTATGGGTTAGCAACAGTGGTGGATTTCCCTCTCGGAGCCTCACCTCTCAGTATTCGCCTCAAACAGGTAGAGCATTATATCCTCGACGGGGCAAATGAGATTGACCTTGTTGCCCCGCTAGACAGAATCAAGGCCCACGATTGGGTAGCACTTTTTCAGGATATTAAATCTATACATCAACTTGTAGGTACCAGAGCCCTCCTAAAGGTAATTATAGAAGTTTCTCTGCTCACAGACGAGGAAATTCAAAAAGCATCGGAGACCTGTGCTCAAGCTGGTTGCCACATGATTAAAACTTCCACTGGTTACATAAATAAAAGACCCACTCAGATTTCTGACATTAATTTAATAAAAGAAGCCATTAGCGATTACCCTGAGGTGCAGATTAAGGCGAGCGCCGGCATTAAGACCGCGCAGCAAGTCCGTGAATTTATTGCAGCCGGCGTGAGCCGGATTGGTACAAGCTCTGCAGTGGCGATTATGGAACAGAGCTAAAGAGAATACTGTTTTTTATTAATCGCTTGTTAGCTTTTTGCTTAAAGCTCTTTGGAAGAGCTAATCTAAGATAATATACAGTTTGAGAAACTTTATAACCGCTCTGCCTCGACAATATGAAATGTTCACACATTGCTCGAAATTATACTAATCACAAATTTTACTTTAAATCTACTTCCCAATCATCATCCGGAGAAGGCAGTAGTGATCCAAAGCCTGTAGCGAGAACAGAAGACGAGCACGCTCAAGCGCAAATCGATCAAGCAAATTTACTCGAAGAACAATTAAATGATATTCCACCAGCAGAAACTGCAGATGAGGCAAGAACTGATTTTGAAGAAGAACTTAGAAAAGCCTTAGAGGAAAATTCTTAAAAGCCAGAAATTTAAGATTTATACCAACACTTAACTTTGAGCTGTTATATTCAAATTAGTGGCTTTCTAAAATTTGCGCATGAATACAGCTACCGAATTTGATACAGAATTTGACCGAGGGATTGAAAAAATTCCTTTTGAATTTAGAACTTATTGCTGGAACAAAGCTTTAAGTGCCTCTTCCAGGGACGAGGATGAGAATTGGAAGCACTTTAAAGAAGCTATCATGCAGGCCCGCTTTGGAGGAGTATCCTCAGAGGCCGAAGCTTTTAGACTTTATATTGCCGAACAAATTGGCAACCAACACTTTTTTCCAGCCGAAGAATCTCCGCAAGAATTGGCGATTAAACTCTCAGAAGAAATCCAAGAAGCCTTTCAACATATTTCGCGGCCTGTTTCCACCGCTTCAGAGCAAGAAAATATAATTATTGAAATTATTAATTACTATTTTCCAAGCGAAGAAAAAATACACAACTTTGAACTAACCCTAAACGGAGCTTTTGATAAAGATGTTGATGGTGACTTTGATATCATAGACAAAGAGCCTGTAAAAACTCAGACAGAAAACAAGGTACAAACTCAATTTCCCGTAAATGAAAAACCCAGCAAAGCAGAAGAGGAATTTAGCTTCGAAGATGACCTTGAAGAAGAGCCGCCAAAACTGTCTTTCGGAGAATCCGTCGCTCAATCTTTTTCTCAATCAGCCTCTCAGTCAATCACCAAGGTTTTTTCTCTCGGCGCAAAAGCAGAAGCGAAAACTTCACCGGAAGCCGAAAGACCAAAAGTACTTGACTACATAAAACAAAGAGACAGTGGCTCTGCGATATCCGCTCTTGGTATGTCTAAGACCGTAAGAAGAATAATCGATGATTTTTATCCTCCAGTTTGTTAAACCAGTGTGTTAAATGAGGGTGCTAATAAAAAACTCAGCTAATGGGTAAATTACCTTATAAGCTTTTTATAAATGTTAATTAAAAAACAAAAATTTTCGGACTTAGTTACTGACTTGGGTGTTGAAGAGGAAGATTTCCTTGAAGAAAGCCCCAAGGACACTATCCATCGTGCGCTTGAATCGCATAACCTTACGCACAGTTTAGCGCCCGATAAGGACGCCATCATGCAAGAAATTCAAGAAGAAGGCGAAGAGATTATTCGCCGGAGCCAAGAGGAAGCCGAAAGAATTATTCAATCCGCCGAAGAGCAAGTCCGTGAGAGGTTAGACAGCGCAGTAAAAGAAAAGTTTAAAAGCTTAGAAGATTTAGAAAAAAAAGCCTTAAACGAAATCGAGAGCATATTAAATTCAAAAAAAGAAGCAGTCCACGAAAGCCAAGGATTAATCATTGATTTGGCAACAGAGTTGGCTTCCAAAATTATTAACCGCCGAGTGAGAGAGGATTCAAGCATTTTAACCAGCACTCTTAAAGAAATTATTGATGGAATGCTCTTGAATCCGGAGGAATCGCTCAAGCTGAATATAGTTGTAAATCCAAAGGATGCTCAAATTGCTCAGAAATTTGCTGACGACCTGCAAAACAAAAGTACAGGTAACACGGAATGCAATGTTAAAAGCGACGATTCGATTGCTGAAGGAAGTTGTATTGTTGAAACTCCCAACGGTTCTATGGATTTAAATTTTTCTACACAGCTTCAAATTTTTAAAGAAAGAATGAAAGCTGAAAGTTCTGATCAAAACTCTTAACTTGAGCTAACAAAACCTTCAAAGCCTTATGATGAGCCATTCAGTCGGTTTTATATTGCTCAAAAGAATTATATTTACTAGTCTTGCGGACAGTTTCCTCAAGCAATTAATTTTTAGTATATTAAATTTTAGAATTTCATCAAAACTAAGTTACTTCAAAATTCACTAGATTTTCTCACCTCAATCACTAACCAAATACAACTATGCCAATTCCATTACCTCCATCCGAATTGCCTCCTGGAATCGCTATCTACGAAGTTATTCCAATTAAAAAATATCCCTTCAAACTCTCTGACTCAAGCAGATTGATTTCACAAAATCTTGAGCCTAATTTAAATACTGCTCCTTTAGAAGCTCTTCCAGCCCAACAAACCCAACCCGAAAGCACACAAGAAATTCCACAAACTTTTCCTGCAGGCATTCCCTCTTTAAATGGACAGGCCCAAAGCGAATTTAACTCACGCGCAATTTGGGGACCCATTCAGGCCGGTTTAGTCCACGACCCCAAGCAGACCTTTGGAAACCTCTTTTCTGATAATGTGGGTAATTTATCCAAGAGTGAATTCAAGCAACTGAAGAAGGTTTTGGATTTTATTGTTTCTAATCCTAGTAGTCGTCAGCGCTTCGTTGAGCTAACTCAAATCTCTGAAGAAGATTTGGATTATGCCCGAGAGAATCTTGACCGGAGCAAATTTGTTTTTACTAAACTCTTAAAACTTGCCATCACAACCTCAACTCAAAGAAGAGTTAGTACACAAATCGGTGGGTTAATGCAATTCATCGAGGAAACTAAAGAACTTAATGGTACCGTTATCTCTGAAGAATACAAATTTAAATTAATCAGAGGGATTCCTGAAACCGCCGAGCTGGCCTGGTCAACCATTCTAGATAAATGCTCAGCCAATCTACAAGAGTGCAAAGCCAGATATGTTCCGCTCATGGACATGAATGGAGACGGAAACCTAGATGCTACCGACGTAGCTCTTGCTAATGCTAGTATTCAACAGCTTAAAGCGAGAATGCATAGCTAAAAAGTTGGCTTTGAAATTCAAAAATATTTATACGAAAAAGGGCTCAGCATGCTGGGCCCCAACGGAGAATAATTATTTAATTTAAAGAGTTAATGAACTAAATCATTCTTTGTTGAAACATTGATTGATTCTGAGCCTGATTTTGGTTCATCATTGGATCGACGGGAGCGTGACTTGCTTCTATTCTCTGGAAAATATCAGCGGCCATTTGGTCGATCCCATGCCTTAAACCATAAAGAACAGCTTGAGTTCTGTCATTAACATTAAGTTTGGTAAAAATATTGTTAACGTGAGTTTTAACTGTAGAATCGCTTACAAAGAGTCTTTTAGCAATTGCTTTGTAATTGAGTCCTTGGGTTAAACAAGCCAACACTTCGAGTTCACGGTTGGTTAAAGTTGTGAGCAAGCCTCTTTCTTTTTGCTGAGGCTGAGCAGTGACCTGACCCTGAATAAAGGAGCAAAGAATTCTGGCAACTTGGGGATTTAAGAAGGTTTCATTCTTTTGGAAAGCTCTGATTGCGTATGGCAATTCGAGGTGAATTCTGTCTTGCTTGACTATGCTATCTACTTGAGCAAGAGCAAGATCTCTAATGACGTTTGGATCGCATTCGTTTACGATCGCAATGAATCCAGTTTCTGGAAGCTTTGATTTAGTAAAAGCTACCAATTGTGACCAGGGCTTATCTCCCGGTGTGTCGGTCTCAAAAACCAAAAGGTCTGGGCGGATACAAAAAGCTTGTTCGAGCAATCCTTCTCTGGAAGCGGCTCTTACGGTGTGTACCCTTGCGCCTAAATTGGCTGGAATGAGCTGGTCTGAAGGCAGAACATTAAACCTTTGACCCCAGAGAATTGACTTTATTACTTTAGATTCTTTAAACAAAATAATTACCCCCTAGCGATTTCTTTGTCCAAATTAGGGAACACCCACATCGAACACTTTTTTTATTCCACTAGTTTTTTAAGATGTAGCAGTACTTAAATATTTTTAATCTTTTATCGGCAGAATTACCGAGCTGTTAATACGTAGATAAATTTTGTTTTTGTAGTAATATAATCTTCTAACAACTCATTGGCAGCCTTAACTGAATGAGCACTATAAATTTAGAAAAAATAAAGCAAGCAAAACTTGTGACATCGCCATTTAGATATTTTGTTTGCGATGATTCCATCGATACAAAATACCAAAGTATTATTAATGAACATTTCCCTAAATCACAGATTCCAGGTAGTGTCCCAATGAGCAATCTGGAATATGGGGCGGCTTTTCAGAGGCTGGTTGCCGATTTAGAAGGTACTGAATTCACCGAAATAATTGAAGAGAAACTGGGAATCAATCTGTCGGATAAACCTACCATGTTGACTGTCCGCAACTATTGCCGCAAAAAAGACGGTGCCATACACACAGACAGCAAAACCAAAATAATTACAGTGTTGCTCTATTTAAACAACGATTGGAGCTCCACCGAAGGAGGGTGTCTGAGACTTTTACCTTCTGGCGAGAGTCTTGAGAATTATTTTTGTGAGATTGAACCCAAGTGGGGAACTATGTTGGTTTTTGTTAACTCTCCAGAGGCTTGGCACGGTCATAAAAGTTATGAAGGCGAAAGAAGAGTTTTGCAACTAAACTGGGTTACCTCTTTGGATGTGGTTAAGCACGAACAAAAAAGACACAATTTTTCTTTTGGGATTAAGAAATTGTTGAACCCCTCTCATGAATAATCCCCCCTCGAACATAATCAATCTGTGAAATTGCTGATGGTTTCTCGGCCCCCTTTATTAAAGGGGGCGCCTCTCTTTTGTTCTTTAGTTTTAAATGGTGGGTTTGGGGGATTATCTTTCTAAAACTCTCGATCGAACTTGCGTTGTACAGGTTCATGGAATGCTTTGAAAGCCTACCTCAAAAAATCTTTTATCACTTTAAAAACTTCTTCAGGAGAGATTGAATTCATACATAAATTTTTGTCTTCAATCTTGCAAACCCTCTGGTGGCAAGGCAAGCAAGAAAGATCGAGCTTTGTTCTTAAAACTTGTATTTCTTCCTTACCAACCGGAGCGGTTCTTCTGCTGGCCGTAGGCCCAAACAAACTAATTACCAAAGGCGTTCCCACTGCTCCAGCCAAATGAACCGGCGCCGTATCCGCTCCGATTACAATTTGCATTTTAGAAAGCAGGCCTTGTAGTTCGAAGAAGCTAGTTTGTCCGCAAAGATTTAAAAGACAAGAAGCCTGTTCCGGAGCCTCTTTGAGGATTTGATTAATAGTCTCTTCGCTTTTGGATGAATCTGCCTTGCCTCCAACTAACACAACGGAAGCATCAGTCTGCGAGATAATATTTTTTATGAGCTTTTGCCAATGTTCTAAGGGCCAGAGTTTGCTCTCCCACTGAGTCCCTAAAATAATTCCAATTAAAGATTCTTTTTGTTTTAAAACAGATAATTTTTTTTCAATGCTTGAGATAACTTCTTGACTCAAAGAGGCAAGTGCAAAATCAACGTTTTTAGAATCGAAAGGCTTACATCCCAAAGGCTCTAAAAGCCTGAACATATGCTGGATATGATAAAACTCTGGATCAAAATACTCTTGTCTTTTTATGTATCTTTCGGTGTAAAAAAGGCCCGTCCATTCCCTCCAGTGGTCAAAGCCAATCCTTCGTTTTAGGCCGGTTAAATAAAGTAGCAGTGCTGTCTTCAAAAGCCCTTGAACATCAATGCCAACTTCGTAATTGCCAGCCTGTACTTGGTCTTTAAATTCTTTTATTTCCTGTGTCAATTCTTTCCATCGAAGCGGATTGATGAGCATTTTGAGCCAACCCTTGCGCGGGATTGCTATTATTTGGTCTATTTCGGGCACTGCCCTCAAATAATCAGCGAAGTCCTCGTCGGTTATCCAGCCGATATGGGCCTGCGGATGTTTTTGGCGGATGGCAGCCACCACCGGCAAAGTTTGTATAACATCACCAAGAGCGGAAAGACGGACGAACAGTATGCGAGGGTTTTGGGTTGGTGGCATTTCAATCGAAGGGGATTTTTACAGGCGAGTATTTCAAATCAATATTGTTTTTAATTGTAAATTTCTTCTAGGAAAAGTACTTACAAACTATTTAAGCAAACTATTCAAACAAGTCTGAATGCGATCCTGTTCTTTCAAGAAATTAATTCGTCTTCAGTAACTTTATAAATCATTAACCAATCAGGCTCAATATGGCATTCTCTTGGTTCTTCCAATTGCTTTTAAGAAGATGATCTTTGTATTTTGGCTCCAGTTCTTCTCTGTGAACAAGCTTAAGAATTATTCTTTTCAACTTTTCTAAATTTTTACCTTGCTTTTTGATTTTCTTAAGATCTTTTCTGAATTGTGAAGTTTCAAAGACCTTAAGAACAAAATCACTCACAGTTGATCCCAGCTTTCAAACATCTGTTCGGTCGATTTATAACTATGTAACTCCTTCTTTAAATCAGTCTTTTGCATAGTTCGTCTGGTAACTTTATTGGGAATTTTTAGGTCAAAAGGAATTCCATGGTTTAGCTGAACCTGTTTATAGAAAAGAGTTATGGCTTCAGTTGCATTTAAACCTAATTGTTCAAAAATCTCTTCGACCTGTTCTTTCAGTTCGGGGTTTACCCTGGCTCTAATCATGGCTGATTTGTTCATCTATTTTATCCTCTTAATTTTAATGTACCACAATTGGGATACGTAAAACTTCATATGCTTTACAAAAATGTTTTGTAACAAAGTAGAGTTTAAATAACTAAATTTAAGCCAACTAAAATCTAATACTCAACAACCGGATGAACCTGGTCAATAGTCAAATCAACAGGAGTAAAGCGCCCGAAAACACTTACCATTACAGTTACTTTGCCATGGTCTAAATCGATCGAGCTAGCCTTTCCAGTGAATCCATCGAAAGCTCCGCCTTCAACTCTCACTTCATCGCCTTCTTGAAAGTCCACTTTAAATTTGGTAATTGTCTCTTCTGTATCCTTACGACGAGAGATTCTACCGAACAAACGGGCAACCTCAACGTTGGAAAGAGGTCTGTCGATAACATCTAGGACACCAGGAGTATGACGCACAACTCTAAAGGTTGTGTCGTTCATAATCATGTTTACGAACATGTAGCGTTGGTAGCGAGGCAGGTTTTGCTCTACTCTTTTACCGCTTTTTACTTTTGTAACCGATTTTTTAGGTACATAAACGTCTAGGATTAAATCCTTAACGCCCATGTTCTCGGCTCTTTTAAGAAGCTGTTGACGGACTTTATCCTCGTGGCCCATGGTATAAACCACATACCAACCGGCACCGTCTTTACTTAAATTTGCTGTTTTGCTAGTAAAGTTGCTATTTAATTCTGATTCGCTCATTTTAAAAATGTTGTTTTAATCTGTTTGATGCCTGCTACTAATCCAATATCTATGAAATAAAGTAAACAAGTAAGTGCGCTTGAAAGAGCAATTACAATCAGAAATTGAAAAAAGGCATAATCGAAGGCGGGCCAAGTAATTTGTTTACTTTCGCGCTGAACATCCTTTAAATAGTTTACGAATTTATCTATAGATGAGGTAGACTTGTTGGGCATTTAACTACATATGACCTAATACAGTCATTAGTTTATCATAAAGTTTATTTTGATTTGTCTTGATGCGGTTCATTTATCCGTCAAAAAACACAAATAAACAAATATAAACGGCGGAACCCAAAATCATTTTTTGATTCTTATATATTTAATAAATACATGCAAGATTCTCGATTTAAGTTATTTCAGAAACTGGCCTTAGTAATTTTAAAGATTTCGATTACGGCTTTTTGTGTTGTGCATATTTTTCAACAGTTTGGCCACGAAATTAAATTGTTGGACCGCCAAATAAGTTGGATTTACATCTTTGCGGCTATTCTTGCTTTTTTGGTCTCGCAGGTAATTGCCATTTGGCGCTGGAATGTCTGCTGCACGCGTTTAGGTGTCCATGAATGCAAAGGGAAGCTCTTTACCAAAAATTTGTTTAAGTATTATTTCATTGGTTTGTTCAGCAATAACTTTATTCCTGGCTCTTTCGGTGGGGACTTAATAAGAGCCTACTTGTTAAAGAAAAACATTGCCAACGCAAAATGGATAAACTGTGTCGGTTCCGTTTTTATTGATCGCGCTTCTGGACTTTTTGCCATGACTCTTCTTGCGCTCGCTGCCTGCTTTGGGATAAAATTCTGGACAAAATTCCCCATGCCTGCTTCGATTGTGAATATCCTATTTGCTTCCTCTGTGGCCTGGATTGTTGGGTTGGTTGTACTCTTTGTGGTTAGCAAATTCATTCCCAGGGTCACAAATATAGAACCAGAAGACGAAGAATCCATGAGCTTTATCAACAAATTAAAGCTAAAGGCCTTTGAGTTTATAAATGCCATGCGCAAGATTAAAAGAGACCCAAGCGCACTTTTTGAGATTACTTTAAGCTCTTTGTTGATTCAGATTTTAGTTTCTTTTTGTTTGATTTCTCTTGCCAAAGGCTTAAACTTAAATATCGAAGCGGCTTATTTGTGGATTATAAATTCTCTGGCAACCTTGGGAACCCTCTTTACACCGAGTATGAACGGACTTGGCGTAAGAGAAAACATTTATGCTTACTTCTTCCAAACCCTCAATCAACCGGGTGGTGACGGCGTTGTTTTGTCGGGCAGCTGGCTGCTTACGATTTTAATTGTGAGTTTGCCCGGTTTGTTTTATTTGATTGGAAGCTGGCGAGCTAAACAGAAAGCCCTTGTCGAAGTACCAATTCAGTCAATAGATTTGGCCGGACAGAGAGCAGCTTAATTAAAAAAGTTGGCTTTAAGCATGAAAACCAAGGTTGTTTCGGTTGAGCTTATTTTTTGTTATATAAATGAGTAATAAACTTCCTTGGATCAATTTTATTATTTAGCAACCCAGCATTAAGCCAGCTATCAGAAAATGGAGTCACATTAGTTATAATCTCTAAATAATCAAGCTTTGTAGGATTTATATTTTTTTCTGTTAATCCGTGGTGCTCTCCATAAAAAGTACTTAATTCTCTATATTTTATGGCTAAATAGGGAGCGAAAATTTTTCTCAACTCTGTAAGCTCATCAAGAGTTACCTGAAACTCAGGCAATTCTTCTCTTGAAGGTAGTTTTCCGTCGTTTATCTTACGTAAGCGCTCAAGGAAAGAAAAAGCCCCAGTACTTACCCAGTCACAGTATTTAGAACCAGACTCAGAGCTTCTTAAAAGAGCATTGAATAATTGAGAGAAAGAATTTGCCCCTGGATAATAGTTATCTAAAGCCAGTACTGCTGCTTCATGATTTGGTCCTGCACCAGTTAATGTATGGAGTGCATCATGAAATCCGAACCAATCTTTAAATCTTGGATTGGCTCCAGGAAAATGTTGCTTAAAGTGAAGGTTTGTATATTGTCTTAAAGATTATTTTTGAGTAAGTAATTTGCTATATGAACTATGTAAAACTTTCATTTTAAAAAGAAATCGCGATTGTTAATACGTAATTCTAGAATGACTTTTCTTAAACTGTCAAATTAACCAAGTAAATATATAGCCTTAAAAAAATATTTAGTCTTTTTTATGATCATTATTCATAACTTTTGCAGTTGCAGTTGCTCTGCGGCTATTGTGGTGCTTCATATCATCGCTGCGCATTGTTTTTGAACAATTTAATCTGATTTGCTGAATTCTCATTACTCTGGTTGTATAAATTCACAATTTACTTAAATTCTACAGACTTTTTATCTTTTTGCAAGTAAATTAAACCTCAAAAACCACGGCTGTTTCACCGCAATTAGAGAGCTTTGGGCAAAATATACATTCGTTCCAAACTTTGTGCGGTAGTTGGCTTCGGTCTGTAAGCTTAAACCCTAATTTAAAGAAAAACTCCGGTTTAAAAGTTAAGGCAAAAACTTGCCGCTGCCCCAATTCCCGAGCATCTTCCAGGCATTTTTCTACTAAGACCTTGCCAATCCCTTTGCCGGTGAACTCATCCGCAACTGCCAAACTTTTAATCTCGGAGAGCTGCTCCGACCACAAAAATAAAGATGCACAACCGATAATTTTTTGTTCTTTAGATACAGCCACCCAAAAATCTCGCAAGTGTTGGGAAATATGGTTATTATTTCTGGGAAGCAATTCCTGAGTGGTTTGCGCATAATGATTTATCAAATGCCCGATCTGCTCGACGTCTTGGGCTTTTGGTTTGCAAATTGTAAATTCAGCAGTCATTAAATTAAATAAAAAATGAGTTGGACAAAAGGGCAAAAATACGAACAGTTAGCCGAAAAATATTTAAAGTCTAAAGGATACCTTATTTTAGACCGGAACTGGCATGCGGGCGTTTATGGCGAAATAGATTTAATCTGTCGGAAGGACAGAACCCTTGTCTTCGTCGAAGTAAAGGGCAGATCCTCCAGATTCGCTAAAGAAGATTGCCTGACCGCCATAGACAAATCCAAGGCCAAAAAGCTTTTGTATTCAATGCAGTCCTATTTGGATTATTTAGAAACCACCAAAAAAATTTATAGTCCAAAAGTTCGCTTTGACCTTTTGGTGGTTGTGGAAGACAAACTTAAACAAGAATTTGAAGTTGAGCAGTTTGAGAATATTTCTTTGTTTGATTTATTGGAAAGTTGACTGAAACCCCTCACCCTAGCCCTGTCCCACAAGGGGAGAGGGAACAAAACACGGTTTGGATTGTTTGAAAAGATCCTGAACTTGTTTCAGGATGGCGAAAAACGTCATTTCGAGCTTGTCTCGGAATCTATTAATTCTCAGCAACCGCCAAATTATCGATTAACCGCGTAGAACCGATTCTGACAGCCACAAATAACCTCAAAGGAAGCCTCTCCGAAAGTTGAAGGCTTTCCGGATCGCGTGCTTCAAAGTATTCAAAGTAATCTTTTGTTAAATCTTTTATGACTTTAGCGACTGGCTCACCAGACAAGATAAGCTCTCTGGCTTTGCATAAAGTTGCATAAATCTCAGTGGCTAGTATTTTTTGTTCTTCGCTCAAATAGCGGTTCCGAGAGCTTAAAGCTAACCCCTTAAAACTCTCGGAGGTTTCTCTTACGGTTGGAACCGGAATAATCTCTAAATTAAAATTTAAATCCGAAACCATTCGCTTGATTAAAACAAGCTGTTGAAAGTCTTTTTCTCCGAAGCAGGCCTTGGATGGTTGCACCAAATTAAAGAGTTTGGCAACCACCGTCAAAACGCCCTCAAAATGGCCGGGCCGAGAAGCTCCGCACAAGCAATCCGCCAAACAATTGGCAAGGTCCAAAGGCGGAACAATTTTTACTAAATTCTGCATTCCATTTGGATAAAGTTCCTCAAAGGTCGGCATAAACACAGCCGCAACACCATTCGTCTTGCAGAGCTCCAAGTCAGCCTCCAGAGTGCGCGGGTATTTAGACAAATCTTCGGTTGGTGCGAATTGAAGGGGATTTACAAAAATACTTACAATCGTTAGTCCGCCTTCCTGGTTGGCTCGCTGGATAAGAGCTTTGTGACCCTCGTGGAGGGCACCCATGGTTGGAACAAATACAAGGCTTTTATCTTTGGCGCCATCTCGCCAGTTTTTTAATTCTTTAAGGGTTTTTATTATTTGCATTTTTTGTTTTTAGAGCCTCAGGAAACCTCACCCCCGACCCCTCTCCGTTAAGAGAGAGGGTCGGAGCAATGCAATTGCGGAATGGGTGAGGTAAAACAAACGTTAATTTAGTTTAGTCAATTTAATACTTGAACACAAAGCCAGATCTATAAATGGGTATAATACAGCGTATCTATTTTAAGCTAAGCAAAAGCTAAATATTTAAGGTTTTAGCTTGTTTCAATAAGTATATAAATTACTTTTGAGATTGTTTGAGGTTGTTGAGTCAATGAAAACAAAATCCCTAGTCAAATCAATAATCAAATCAAAAGTTGCAATCGCTGTTTCAAAGCTTTTTTCGGCAAAGCTTTTTTTGTGCTTTTTGTTTTGCATTGTTTTTTGCTTACCAACTTTTGCAATAGTAAGAAAAGAAATTAGAATCAATGTACCTAGCCGCACTTTACAGTTTTTGCAGAGCGGAAGATTAGTCCGCGAATATTCCGTTGGGGTGGGCAACTCCAAGGTAATGCAAACTCCACCCGGTAGATATAAAGTGGAAAGAAAAATCATCAATCCAATCTGGGAGCATCCTTATAAAGCGCCTGGCCAAAGCCGCATTGGCAACGGAGCCAAGAATCCGCTTGGAACGAGATGGATTGGTTTCCATTCCGAAGGAAGTGGAGTCTATGGAATCCACGGCACAAACGAACCCTCTTCGATTGGGAGGTTCGTCTCTCATGGCTGCGTTAGGATGCACAACGCAGACGTTGAAGAACTGTTTGAGCTGGCTGAGCAGAATACACCAGTACTAGTAACTTATGATCGTTTTGATTTGAATAAAGCTGGTAACACTATTACTCTTGAAGTCTTTCCTGATCCTTATGGGATGAAGAAATTGACAGTTGAAGAAATTGTAGAAGAAGTAAGACAAATCGACCGCTTTGCGGTTATAGATTTTGATATGGTTAGTCAAGCTATTACTGACAACTCTGAAAGCTCTATTTATGAGGTTGCACACATAGACTATAACTATCAGCGCGCTTATCCTCCTCAGCAATCTGTGCCCTTTAGCGATCCTTATTCTCGCCCACAATATCAACCATATGCTTATCCGCCTTTTAGTCAAGCTCCTCAAGCAATGCCGCAGGCTCAAATTTATTCTTATCCTACTTATCCTCAGCCGGTTTACCCATCCACTCCGATTTATTAATGAAAATTCTTTACTGGAAAAATAAAGCATCAAGATTGTATCAGAAGAAATCCCCTCAATCCCTTTTGACAGGGGGAAGTCGAAGAAATATTTTTTGCTCCTCCCTGTCAAGGGAGGCTGGGTGGGTTTTTCTGTCAAAATAAAGCCAAAAATAAAGTTGTAATCAACATAGAAATTACCGCTCCGATTTCCATTATCAGGCCAAGAAAAGATTTAAAAGTTATATTAAAAGCCAAATTTATTTTCTCACGGTTTATCTTGGGTTCTTCCATGCAAAGAGCCAAAAGAGAACCTAAGAAAACACCAATTAAAGCGCCAAAAAAAGGGATAGGAATAAAGATTGCACCGGCAAAAGCTCCTATGACCGGCAGCCATCCGTTTTCGGAGAGGGCCTTTTTGCCTTCGGCGGCTGTGATGATAAAACCACAAGAGATTGCTACCAACCATAAAAATGCAAACCAAATCAGCCAATTCCAATGGAACCAATGCCAAGCCATATTTAAACAAACAATTCCAGCGAGCGTTAAAGTGCTTGAAGAAAAGAATTGGTAAATCAGGCTGAGAAAGCCTGAGAGGATAAGTATCAGGCCTATGATTGTAAAAGTGATGGTTGTTTCTGTCATTTGAAGATCCATTTTACTAAATTCAAATAATCTTTATTTAATCTAAAGTCGAGCTGAAAAAAATATTTTACACAATCAGAGAGTATTCAAAAACGCAAATTTGTCAAACTAAAGTCTTGAAGGCTTGCTCCTAACTTTGAGTTTACATTGTTTGAGTGAATTCCTTAGTACTTAGGATTTAAGATTTCATTAATGATTTTCATTAAACCATTTCAAAAAACTTACAAGTTCTCTGCGGAAAGAAAACGTAAACAATTTCTATCGGCTCGCAATCCATCAAACCAAAGAAGACCAATATTGACGATGGATTTAACTAATTACCGCCAAAAACATATATATCCATTAAATATTGGAAGATTAATTTTGGGTAACCCTGAAAGTAAATCCAATAATTTAGGAATTCCAGGCCTTAGTCTTTCAGACCATCTTTTCATACAGACAATATTTGGAGACACTTCAATTTACGCTTCTGTAGAATTAAATTCAGTTGCGCCAGTTGATCAGAGATTGTTAATAATTACTCGTGATTTAACAAGACAATTTCATGCCGATGAACCTATAAATTTAGATAGAAGAGTTCCTGCTTTTATATACTTAGATGGCTCCTCAACCTGTTTTCAAGTGTATTGCGATGATGACAATCTGGTTTTACAGGCTGCCAGATTGCCGGACAACACTCTGGAAAACTTTTCTGCTTTAGTAAAACAATCAGAAGCAGCTTTGCAAAGATATATTAAGAGACTCCAGCCTGAACAAAAAACTCTGTGTCGAGAAGGAAGTGAAAATAATCGACAAAGCTCATCTCTAAAACTTCCTATTCAATTTTTGTCTAATGAGAGACAACTATCTTTTACAATCTATCCCAATGAAAGTTCTCCAGCTGGCGCAAATAATTTATCGATAAATTGTTCTTGTTTTCCACCAAATGCAAAACTTACTTTTTCAATCGAGAGTCAAGGTCCAAATAAATTACCTAAAGTTCGTTGTTCCGTTGCCCCTATTGAAGGCAAAATTGCAAATGAGTTTAAGTTCTTTTCAAAACCTAATTCACATCTTCACAGCTCTTCTACTTATCCAACATTGCAACCAATAGACTCAGTAGCATTTGATATTGTTACTCCCCCCACCCACAGCTTAAACAGAACAAATATACAACCTGCAGGAATTATTGAATTCCAAAGAGGACATGTTAGGTATACGCTGGAAGCCTCTTTGAATCAAGATATTCAAAATCCGGAACTCATTTTTTTAACGTTAAATCTAAAAATGTCACCCGACAGACGGGACACTATTAGAAATCCTAGTGCATCTCTCAGCTCTGCACCCAGAAGTTCATGTTTGATTGGGGATCACTATTTCCGTCCAATTACTTTGGCTAGTGGATTGGAATTCTTGACTGGACAAGTACAAATGAACATAGACAACCAGGGAATACAACTACCCGATCTCCCTCAGGAAATTTTCGTAAATTGGCCTCCTGAACTTAATGTAACTGAAGCCAGACAAACAAATTACACTAAGCTTGCCGTTATTGTAAATAATTCTTTATCACAAATTAAAGGTCTAAACGCCACAGAACTCGCTCGAATAATATTGATGAATGAAACAAAAAGTTTTTTCCCATATTATAGAGACCCAAATCATCTCAAAGTTGGTGATTTTATCTTTATCCCTGAAGGCCATCCCATAGAGACGTTTGCACAGTTTAAAAACCTGGACAGAAGCAAAGTTCATGTTTCAGACATTTATCTTATTCGGGAAATACATACGTCATCAGGCTCTGAATCTAAGCGATTTATTTGTGAATCGACAGACAATTTAGTTGTTCTTTTATATAGCCAAAATCCTGACTCTAGTAAAATTACTTTTTCACCAACAGATACTATTAGTTTCGATGGCACATTGTTTCATTCATCGACTTCCCCTAAAAGAAAAGAATTTGATAATAACGGTGTTGTAATTGGACCAGCAGTAATAGCAAGGTCTAAGACCAGCCTTCAAAGATTAATAACTTGGCCAACTTATTCTCATACTCGCTTTCCGGTCTTTGGGATAAATTGTTCTCCTTCGGGGCAAGTAACAGCAAATGTTTTAGATAATTCTTTGAATCGAGCTAGTTTGTACAGATTGAGAGGAAGTTCACATACCAAAATTGATTCAAATATCGGTTTGCAAAAAGATGACTATATAGTTACTCGCGATGGGAGTAAAGAAAACTCAGAACCAATTTTAATTGCAAAAGTTCTCAAAACTCCTTTTATTCATTCATCAACTCATGGCTCTCAAGGCTCGTCGGGACGAGCTTCTGTTGATTTGTCTAAAGAAGATCGAAAATTCACTCTTGATTTGTTTATTATTTAACTCTCTGTTAGCACTTTGTGTGAAGATTGTTTGGTTAAAATAAAAAGCTTTTAACAATACCCTTTTATGATCAACTTTTTATTTTTCTAGTTCTTTTGGCCAGTTTACATGCATTAACATAGTGGTGATTTTGTTTTTAAAAAATTTTTAGTTTAATTATTTATTTTATGAATTTGGATTTTAATGTATTACATAGCAAGAATATCCATTATCTTGGGCCTTTAAATCGAGTTGCTTCAGCTGTCCAAATAAGAAAAAATTCAGCAAGAGTCTTCAACTCAGAATCAAAAAATAGATTTGTAACTTACCCAGGGGGTATTCCACAAATTGCTCCCGGAGGCAAAATACTTGTTCCTTGGTCTGGTGAATCAAAAATAGGTGTTCTTTTAGGTATTCCGAAGACTATTAATTCTACTCTCCGCTTTGCCCCTCAAGATAAGGCAGTAGAAGATTTAATCCTAAGAGTTTTAAAAGAAAAAGGCTTAACATTAAACGATATTCCTTTGACTGCTCTTCTTCATCTAATACCTTCAACAAAGGGACAATCTTTAACAAATTATTGTTACGCCCTCAAAGTTCCCATGGCCGAACTTAATGGATTATTTCAATTGTTAGATGCTAACGGTGGACAAACACACATTACACATGAACTACCAAACTATGCTCAATTAAGAACTAACCAAAGATGCTCAGTTCAATTCTCTCACTCTTCATTAACTGATCCCGTGACTATTCTAAATCTTTATGGTTCTAGAAATGGAACAAGACACGACTTAGTGATAAGTGTTCCAGGAAACTTAAATGAAGTTGTGTCCACCCAACTTACAGTTCTTTCTGAAGCTACACAAAGACAAAGAGCCTCAATACCAATAACTTCGACAGCAAGACAATCAAATCAGGCAACACTAAACAGAGCTGTTCAAGAGCAAGGGCAGAATGCTCAAGGTTTAAAGCACAGTTTGATTTTTACAGATTCCAAACCGGTTACGCTTATAGTAGGCACTCCATCTGGTTCTCTTCACACAGGTGAAGCACCGATTTACCAATTGTCAAATAAACTAACAATTCCTCCAATTAAGTTCTCATTTAAATCTGAAGGAAGCATGGATCTGGAAAGACTTTCACTTGATGCTGTGCAAGTAATTCATATAACTCCTCAAGAAATAACTAAAAGAAACTTTATAGATCCTCTGAATTTAAGTTTTGGAAGTTTATATATAAAACAAGAGCGGAGCAACAGAGCCCTACATATTTATTTTTATCCAGAAAAAACAGGTAAAAATTATACTTACACTTTAATAGTAGAAGAAGTTCCTTTTGAAGATAATTTATCAATTCGACGAAGGCAATCAAATTATCAAAATGGTCAACTGATAGTACCAATCAATGGAAGAAAAACAATCGTTGATTGGCCTGATTTAAAGCAAGAAACGCTGCAACCTAATGGCAATTTCTTTTTGAATTGGAGATCTGAAGGTGATGCATTGAGTTCAACTGCTCAGCCTAAATCTGGAAAAATTTATCTTGCATACCCCAATTTAAGTGAGCTTTGTACTTTTTTTGGTGTGGACAATGAGGGTTCCGACAATTTAGCTCTCTATCATCCTCTTCAAAATGTTTTTGGAACTGAAATAGATCACAAAAAAATTATCTCAAGTTATAAGCCTCGTCTTGTTCATTCGGACGACATTAGTATTGTAAAAGCTGGTCTAAGTATTCCAGATAAAGATGTTGATTTAATAAGAAGTGAATCACCAGATTCAATCATAACTATTATTGAACAAGGCGGTAAAACATATTCTCACTTTGCAGATCGAACAGGACGAAGAATAAAACCAGAAAATTTAGCCGATGGAATCCGAATACAAACTTTAGATATAAATACTTTTGTAGAGTCTATAAAAAATGGAGACCTACAAACTAATCAAATATGCATACCATGCTTGTCTCTGGAGAGTGCTAATTCTCTTAATCTGCAAGTTCATAACACTCAAAACGATGTAACTCTAAGATTTTACAGGGATCGTAATGTAAATCAACAGAGTACTTTTCCAGCAGAACATGAGATTATATATATTTTTAATGGAGACATCGATCCTTCAAAACAACCAATTGATCGTGTAACCGCTCAATCGCTTTTTCCGAACAGAAATTCACTAAAGACTCTAAGCCACAAAGATGTAGTCTATATAAAAGATCGTCAAACACTTAAATTTATTCCAATCTTTCAAGTTATCGACTATTCATCCATTAGTTCTTCAGGCCAAGTCTCTGCTCAACCAACTGAAAGACCAAGTCGCGACTATAGAATTAAACTTCTTACTTGGTCCCTCTAACCCTCACTCCTTCCCCAAACCCAAAATCTCCGTAATCCGCAAGAGGGCAGTGTAAGTAGGCACCACATAAAGATTCCGCTCCGTTTCCAAAGAATTGTTTGAGGATTTAACCAGTTCATCCAGAGCCTGTTGTAAATCGGCAATGTATTCAATTTGCTTTACCTTAGCGTACTTAAGCCTAACGGCAATATCCGTTCCTCGCTTTCCGCTTGCAATCACCGAGAAACCGCAAGAAGACAAATATTCAAAATGCGCGTCCCAAAGCCAAGAAACATCACGACCATCGGCGTAATTATCGTTGATGGCAACCAAAACTTTTGCCTTCGGGTCACTGCTGATTAAACGCAAAACCTCGCTGGCACCGATTGGGTTTTTGATTAAAAAGATTTTTAGTTTTTGGCCTTTGTAACTTACTTCTTGGGAGCGCCCAAACAAGGGCTGGTAATTGGCCACGCCTTTTTGTATGCTCTCTTTCGGAATGCCAAGCACATTGGCAGCGGCAATAGCCCCCAGAGCATTGTAAACATTAAACAAACCCGGTAACGGAAGCTTAATTTCAAATTCTTGTTCTAAAGTTTTAACCGTAAAAACCGAAGCATCCGTGTTCATATTGAGCTTTGTGAGCAGAACTTGGGGTTTTGGTTTTTTATAACCGCAGGAGGGACAGTAATAATCACCAAATTGGCCCAGCCATTGTTTTTTATATTTCAAATCCTCTTTGCAGCTTGGGCAGATTCCAAGCTCTTCAGCAAAGATTTCTGGGGCAGAGCCCTCTTGCCAAACGTCTTCCGAAATCCCAAAGTAAAGCTTCCGCTCAGCGTTTAGACGGCAAACATTGGGATCGTCAGCGTTTAAAACCAAGGTTCCAGTCTCTGCGAGATTGATTCCCTCTTGCACTAAAGAAATTGTGGTTTCCATTTCGCCAAAGCGGTCGAGCTGATCGCGGAAAAAGTTATTTACTAAAACCAACTTTGCTGGGTTTTGTGGGGTGATTTTTCGAATTACTGCCTCATCGACTTCTAGAAGCGGTTGGCCCTTTTCAACAACTCCAAGCGAAGAAGAATGTTTTACTAAAGTGGTTAGCAAGCCTGAAGCCAAATTCGCCCCTGATCGATTGTGGATCACATTACTTTCGTTGCTTTGCAAAATGGAAGCCAAGATTCCCGCAGTGGTCGATTTTCCATTTGTGCCGGTTACCAATATTGGCGCCTCACCGACGGCTGGCAACAATTTATTAAATAAATCTGGTGCGAGCCTCTGGGCGAGCAAACCCGGGGCGCTTGTGCTTTTGCCGCCACGCAAAGCAATAACCGCTTTAGCAGCGTTAAGAGCAAATAATTGTTTAAAATTTAAACTCATTTAGCCGGGAGGCCATCTTAAGTTGCGGCCACCAATAACGTGGAAATGCAAATGATCGACGGTTTGGCCGCCATATTCACCAATGTTGGTTACAACTCTGTAACCTTTTTCAACTAAATTTTCTTGAATAGCCAATTTTTGAATTACCGAAAAAATATGCGAGAAAAGATGCATATCATTGCCAGAGACTGTCTGGATGCTTGCAATACGCTTTTTAGGGACAACGAGAAAATGCTTCGGTGCAACTGGATTGATATCTTTAAAGGCGATGGCAAGACCGTCTTCGTAGACAATATCAGCGTCTACATCACGGTCAATAATTTTCTCAAAAATGCTTTTCATAATTTTTTGATTATAGCTAAAAGAAAGTCAAAAGATACAGATATTTTATAAACACCCTCTCTGAGAAGATGAAGAGAGATGCTAAACAATAGCCAATTTTTGCTTCTTCCAAAGTTTTTGGTAAACCTCATTGGTTCGTAGCAAATGGCCGTGCTTACCACTTCCAATACATGTTCCGTTGTCGAGCACAAAAATCTCATCTGCATCTTTAAGACTGGAAATACGATGGGTGACAAGAATCAAAGTTTGTTCTTTAAATCTTTGGCGTAAAGAATTTAAAATTCTAACGCCAATCTCGTTATCAACGCTTGCAATCGAATCATCGAGGATAAGAATTTTTGGATTAGTAATAATTGCCCGGGCCAGAGCTACCCTTTGGGCCTGTCCTCCCGAAAGAGAAACCCCTTTTTCTCCAACCAAAGTTTCATAACCATTTTCGAAACCCGAGATTTCGTCATGTAGTTGGGCATCTTTTGCTGCTTTGATAATTTCTTCTTCCGAAAATTCTCCCGCAAAGGAAATATTTTGCTTGATAGTGGTATTAAACAAAAAGGTTTCCTGCGGTACCAAAGTTACTTGCTCACGCAAAGAGGGAAGCGAAACCCCAACAATATCTTGCTCATCAACATTAATAGCTTGAGGAGGGACATTGAGCAAACGCATAACTGAATTGCAAAAAGTACTTTTGCCAGAACCGATTGTGCCGACAATTCCAACAAAGTTGCCCGGTTTTACATTTAAGGTTAAATCTTTTAAAACTAAATTCTCTTGTTCGTAAGCCAGATTCAAATCCTTAATCTTTAGCTCTCCATCTTTGACTTTAAGCTCATTGGGGGAATGATTTATGATGCTCGGTTCTATTCTTAAAATCTCTTGTATCCTCTCAACGCTCACAGAACCGCGCTGGAAGATGGTTATAAGCCAACCAATAATTGCTGTTGGAAATAAAATTCTTTCTAAACAAACTAAAAAAGCAGCTACTGTTCCGGCCGTCAGCAAGCCTTGATTGACATAAAGTAAAAGTAAAAAGAAGCTAATGCCCTTTGCTAGCTCCATAATCGGCCAAATTACGCCTCTCCATTGGGCTAACCCAACAGAAACATCTCTATAATCAGTATTAATTTGCTCAAAACGACTGATCTCGCGTCTCTCTTGGCTATAGGATTTGATTACTTGAATGCCATTGATATCCTCTTCTATAAAGGAACTCAATGAACCTAGCTTCTCTTGGGCTTCTTGCTGTTTGTGCTTTAGCTTGATGCTGAGCAGACGAACAAAAAATAAAATTGGTACATAGCCCACCATAATCCAAATCGTCAGTGATTTATTCAGGCTGTACATCAAAGGCAAAGTCAAAGAATAAACCCATACTATGTTTATAAGGTTCAGGAGACCAAATCCCATCATCTGGCGAATGGCTTGTATATCGTTGGTGGCTCTCGAAATGAGATCTCCGATTCTTTGGGTGTTAAAATACACCATATCAAGCTTCAGGAGATGCTCGTAAAATTCTTGTTTTTGGTCGGATTCAACCCGACGGCCAATCCCAAAGAGCACCACTCTCGATTGAGTTCTGATGGCTGCCATCACAAGTGCAAGGCTAGCAATAATTGCCAGTGAAATCCAAACCTCCGCTCCTGGCTTCAAACCCTTGGAGACAAACAAATCAATGGTGTGTTTTATCTGAATCGGTATGTAGACGCCCAAAGCATTGGTCACAATCAACAATAAAGTACCTATGATTGTTTCCTTGCGGTACCTCTTTACTTGCTGGATGAAGAATTTGAGGGTCGGGTTATTGGCAAACATTAAGTCTTGTTTCCGGTTTACGAAATTCCGCCTAAAAGATTATTAGCTTGTAGATAATAAACAAGACCAGCTGTACAAGCTGTTATAAAGAGGGCAAAAATAATTCCAATTGTTAACTG
>JANRMG010000227.1:0-2288 GCA_033761855.1 Candidatus Caenarcanales bacterium | reverse complement strand
AGAAGCGTAGCTCATAGGAAAGCCTGAATTGTAGCCTGAATTATAGCTCTCGGGTGCATAACCCATTGAGTAGGGACTGCCTAAAGTTTGAGGTATACCATAAGAGGTGTTTCCACCATAAGCTGGTTGGAATAAAGAGTTAAGATCTAAAGGTGAAGATTGAGCATATGCTTGAGAAGAAGCAGAAGCTTGAGGCCAAACATTATTAAACAATCCAGATGAAGAACCAAAACTAGTTCCTAAATTAGATTGAGCACTAGCTTGAGCTCCAAATGGGCCAGCTTGAGCGCTTGCATAAGAATTACCAACCGGAATCAAGCGATTCAAACCCTGAGAATTAACCATCTCCGAAGGAGGGCAATATTCGGGAGAATTGAGAGCTTTACTTTCATCAATTACTCTAATTTTTTTGTCATTGAGAGCCTTTACTAAATCACGAACATCGTTGTCATTTCTTAAATCAAAGGTTCTGTCAGCGAAAGCAACTTTCTCAACATCAGCCACTCTGATTTCTTGTCCATCTTGGGTTCTGAGACTGAAGCCATTTTGTTGCTGAATGAAAGAATATCTGTTATCTAAAAGTTTTTGAAGTACGTCTTGTACTTTAAGATTTTGGAAAGCAATAGTGTCTTCGCCGCGACCACCATACAGAGAGGTATTTAAACGGCCAAGTTGGTTATAGGTAAAAGTATCGTCGCCACCACCAGCTAAATAGATTCCGCGTGTGTGGTCATCCAACAAGAAGGAATCGTTTTTGGCTGAACCATAGGTAACTGGTTCGCTGCTGCGATGAGCAGATGTTGGAAGAGAAGAATTAAAGTTACCGTTTAAAACTAATGTGTACATGACTAAAACCTCTTTGTTCTTGTATTCGTTTTATCGGCTGTGGATTATAAGAAAGTTAAAACGGGCTTAGCATCATGCGAAGCTTTGGAACAATGAGGGATTACTCCGTACAAAATTGCTGCCTTTTGGTTCCTATGTGGGTTTTCCCTTAAAGAGCCCAAAGTAAAAAACAAACACAATATAGATTGTCTTAAAAAACATAAACGCTATAATCTCTGCCATGAGCGAAAGATTTGGCAGCAAAAACGATAAACGGCTCGATTTTAAAATAATTTACGATTTAATTCCTGCGGATTCTCGGGTGCTGGATTTGGGCTGCGGAGACGGTACGCTCCTGGAAAAACTAAAAGAAAAAAACATAAAAGCTCAGGGAATAGAAATTGATTATCAAATGGTCAAACAGGCCATAGATAAAGGTTTAAACGTTGTTCAGATGGATTTAGATTTGGAATTGATGAACTATAAAGACGCTAGCTTTGACTATGTGATCTTGAATAAAACCCTCCAGGCAACACACAAACCACTAAATGTAATAAAAGATGCAGCGAGAATTGGCAAGAACGTAATTGTTAGTTTTAACAACTTTGCTTATTGGGAGGTGCGCTCACAGCTGTTTTTTAAAGGCACTATGCCAAAAAACAAGGACTTACCCTATGAATGGTATGACACACCAAACATTCACTTAGTAACTATCCACGATTTTGATAATTTTTGCGAAAACAACGGCTGCAAAATAATTAAAAAGATTTTTTACAACGACGAAAAAATTGTATCTGACTTTTTGCCCAATGTTTTTAGCCCTTATGCACTCTATTTGGTAAAAAAGCAAAGTTAATTCAACAACTTTTTCATGTTATCTACAGACTTAGTATTTAAAAGTTGTTCAAAAATAGAATTATCGTTTTTTATTTTCTCAAGCAATGAAAAGAGCAATTCCTTGGATACTTTTTCACCTCTAAAATAATAGCTACCCATAATCACTCTGTCAGGTAAAGGCTGACCAGGTCTGAACAACAAAGAATTAAAGAAATCATGCCACCATTTTTGCCTCTCTTTAAAACTCAGTATATAAAAAGTAGGCTTATAGGGAATTTGTAGACCTAAAATAGGTAAAAAGTAGACCTGTTCTTGTTAAGATAAGAATCGAGAAATCATCTGTTTCTTTCTCTGTGAGCTGATTCCACGATGAAGCCTGACTTTGTTCTTCCAGTGAGTGAATGAACCATCACAAGAATTTGTGGTTGTTGGAATGTTTAATTCAGGGTGCCTTTGACCCGTAAATAAATAGCCTAAATTGGCTCTCAATGAACGAAGTGCTGAACGTAACCTTTCGTGTTTCCATCTGCCTTTTTCATTCTTTTCGCTCAGAAATTCTTTAAATTCACCCTCAAAACATTTAAGTTTATCTCTGAATTCTTCCTCTGAAAGAGACTTCAGTAACC
>JANRMG010000226.1:0-19188 GCA_033761855.1 Candidatus Caenarcanales bacterium | reverse complement strand
GTTAAATAAAGTTAATAAGGCTTTAATAAAACCAGAACATGATTCGGGATAAACTGTAAAAAACTTTCGCAGATGAGATAATCACTCAAAAGTACCACTGAAAGGTTAAACCAAAAGGTCAAAAATGTTTAGAAAAAATTTTATTTCTTTAGCTTTTGTTTTATTTTTGTCTTCTTTAGCAGCCAACGCTAAATGTCCAGCCACTCACTCTCAGGACTGCGCAGATGGATTCTGCTGCCAAGAAGGTTATAGTTGCTGTGGAAACGGCGCCTGCTGCCAACCCGGCTATCCTGTTTACTGTAAAACAAATAATAAATGCTACGAAAGCCAAGAAGATGCAAAAGAAGAAGGTTGCATTACCATAGCAACTTGTGGTGTTTCTAAAGTGGACACATCATCAATAGATTCCAAGGAAGCAAAGCCAGAAGGTGACAAAAAAGCTGAAACGAAAAAGAAATGATTTTTAAATAAAAAAGAATTATTTCTTTGTTGAATCTTTGTTGAGCTCTTTAATCTGCCCTTTTACAGAGTTAATTGAAGGAGATGTGTAATTAATTCCATCCAAAAGTCCTTCAGAGAGCTCGGCTGCAGTATCTGCAGTATAGAACTTTCCATCTGTTGATTTTGCAATACATTCCAACTGAGAGCGAGCCTGGAAGTCGTTATTAACGTTAAAACCAACTACATTGAATTGGACGTTGACTCCTCTGGCTTTCATGCTGCGCGCCAAAAGGCATGGATCGTAAGCGCAAGTTTCCAATCCATCGCTAATTAGTACAACACTCTTATTCTTGGCATCGATTTGATCTAGGTCTTCAACGGCTTTTTTAAGAGAATAGCTAATAGGGGTAGCTCCGGTTGGTTTAACCTCTCGGAGTTTGTTTATCATTTGTCCGCGATTACCCACTCCCGGTGGAACCAAAAGAATGCTGTCCTGGCAGGCAATTACTGGATCTGGGGTGGTTTTAGAACTGCCATAAACCCTTAAACCAACGGGAATACTGGAATCAATCTTTGAAAGGACTTGTTCCAAAACATTTTTGGCCATTAGCATTTTAGTTGCCGAACCTGGTGCCGGCTCACTCATGCTTCCGGAGGCGTCCATCACAATCATAACAGCTTTAGAATTGTCATCTTCGGCGGAGCCAGACAAAACCACTTCTTTATTTTTTAAAAAAGGGTTGGCCGCAAAGGAGGAAACTGAAACTAACACAACTAAAAAACTAGCGGCTAAGAATTTTAAAACTTTCATTCATATTCCTCTCGATATTAAAAATTCTGCTTATAAAAAAATATCACTCTTTTGCTAATTTGCTTCATTAGCCCAAAGAGTGAAGTTATGTTTGTGAAAATTAAGGTTGTTGAAATTAACTTATAAAATTAATTATTGATTTTTAGTAGAAGCTGCGGCCAAATCGGCAGCTTTATCAATTGTTTGCTTTGCCGCATCTTTAGAAGCACTAGTTGAGGTTGTAATCTGTGAACAAACAGCTGTTGCTTGTTTGTTATAAAGATCTGAAGCACAACCTTTATTGCTGGACTGAGTGGTGGCCGCAAAACTCAAGCTAGCACTCATAAAATTTAAGAAAAACAAACTAAATACAATTACTCTAGACATTTATAACTTCCCCTTTTACTTTGTAAGGACATCTTAGTCTGGATAATTTAAAAGACAGTTATTACTAAATCTATATATTTTCAGGGGAATTATCCAAAGGAAATTAAAAACCCAGAAAAAGAACAGAGAAACACTTTAATTAACAACTTTTATGGCCCTTCTACTGAGAATTACAGGTTTTTTAGTCCGCGAGGGAAAGCCCCAAACCGTTAAATAATACAAACCGGGCCCCCACTCGCCCATAGCAATCTTTCCAGAAAAACTTGCATCACTAGCCCTTATTCCGCCACGCACCTCTACATCCTGGGCCTGATAAGTTTGAGCAACTGATTGCATGAGGATGTCAGCCACAATCATACTAGCGCCATAGGTAAAAGGAGCAGCTACCATAGCCAAAATCATGCCGCCAGCTTTTGCAATGTTTTTAGCCCTATCGGAATCTTTGTCCATGTAAATTACTTGGTCAATTGGGGCAAAGTAAGGAGAAGGTTCAACTTCGTTTTTTTCGTTTTCATCTAGTTCTTTCTTGGAAACGCCTACCCAGGCAAATTTATAGCCTCTCCCCAAGCTCCCCGTAAGCTGAATATAATCAGCAATCGAAGCAAGAGCTTGAACTGAAGAGATAGAACCAGCATCAACCACCATTTGAATTACAACTACAAGTTGCTTCTTGTCAGGTCCGATTACGAAGCTTACACCAGCCTTGTTTATGTCTGGATTAAATACTATGTCAGACTTATCTGGAACCTTTAGAAACGCATCCATCAAGAAATTTGGCGTTTCAGCCGAAACTTCTAAAGGTTGAATTTGGCCACTTTTGTCGACTGGAGCGAAAAAACCATCGACCAATTCATCAACACGTCCACCACCTCCAGCTGCTGTATATCGTTGATCGGGATTGCTTCCACCGGATCCATAGTGCGAGAACTGCTTGGTCTGAACCAAATAAGAGGCATGCTCGTTAGCCACTTTTTGGGCCAGAGGATCCATAGACAAAGGGCTTAAACTCCGAAAAGACCTTTCTTGGTTTATGACTTTCAGCATCTGTTCAGAAAGGTTTGCCATATCGGGGAGAACAGTAACTTTGGTCGCTGGATGCCTGGAATTACTAGCATGGCGACCTGAGGTTGAACCTACTTGATTAGACTGCTTGCTCGATGAAGCTATCTCTTTTTCTTGCTCTGCTCTTTGTTCTTTTTCTATAACTTTTTTAAAATCTTCGCTAACTTCTGTCTTTGGGATGCTAAGAGTTTTTTGCAATCTAGCAATCCGCTTGTCTTTAGTAGTTCCGGTGGAAGCCTCAGCACCAAAAACCATTTCTTCTAATCTTTTAAGTCTTTCTTCATCGCTTTGAGTGGGGTAAGTGCTGCCAGCCAAACTGCGCTCTAAAGCAGAGATCTCTTTAGAATAATTTGTATTCGGAGCTACCGTCGCGGCGGGCACAGAAAGAGACAAGCAGGACAAAGAAAGTGAGGAAATCAAAATTATAAAATTCAAAATAGCCAAACCCTTCTTGAAGAGGGGCAAGCTAAAGATTTTAAAAGAAATCTTTTTTGTAAGCATGTTTATAAGCACATCTATGGGAGTATAAAAAAGTTTTTGTAATTAATATGCAAAAGCCTGACCCTATTTATTCTTAAACACCCTTTTTAGCTATATTTCTTAGATATATTTTCTAAATTATATATTCTTATTCAAATGCATAGCATTAGAAATGAAAATTGAAGTTTCTGGAATTCTGACCTGCAGTATATGATCACGATATGATGATGTTAGAAAGTTATTTCACTCAAAATCACAAATTTATAAATGGTTTTCTTCAATAAACCCAAAGAAAATGAAGCCCCCAATAAAACTGCTCCGAACAAGCTGGTTTTTTTTCTTTTTCTCTTTGTCGCTTTCTTAACAGTTTTAACTAACTTTTTTAAAGAAGAATCTTCTTTGAGTGTAAATGTTCATTTGTCTGTAAAAAACAATTTATGGTCTCATTATGGCTTTAAGAGCCTTAAAAGCAAAATGTATGAGCTTGAGCGGAATAATTTTGTTTTTAGTGCACAAGCCCTAAAAGATGAAACTAGAGAAACAGTTCTAACAACCTTAATCGACAATTTAGGAAGCGAGATTGGACGCTATAAGAAAGAACAAAATAGTATTCAAGCAGATGCTGAAAAAGCTGATACAAAGTATGAGCTGGCCCGCAAACGTTATTTAATGTTTTTAATATCATTTTCTTTAGCGCTTCTTGGGTTTTTGCTTTGCTCCTACCTTGTTACCATCCAACTTTTTAACAATCTGTCCACATCTCATCCCAATTCATCAGAACACTCAAGCATTTTTGAATTTAAAAATATACTTGGCAATTCAATAGTTATCCTGAGCTTAGTCTCGATCGGCTTTTTGATTTATGGTTTTTGGCTGGCAATTTAAAACTAACCCAACTTGCGCAAGCAGCAATAATCTAACAAACCTTCAGATTTAAATTAAGGTTATCGAGATTCAGAAAAGATTCAAGAATGATGTTACTTCCCTTGAAGACAAGTTTAAAAAGACAGAAGAAAGATTATCCGCAAAAATCTTGACTTTTTATATTTTTTAAACAATACCGTAAGCAAGCATTGCATCTGCAACTTTCTTAAAACCAGCAATGTTTGAGCCTTTGGTGTAGTTAATGAAGTCTTTCTCCTGACCATAGATTACACATTGTTTGTGTATATTGCCCATAATCTCAACCAATTTTTTCTCAACCTCTTCTCTTGTCCAGGAGAGGCGAATACTGTTTTGAGTCATTTCAATTCCAGAAATAGCCACTCCACCAGCATTGGCCGCTTTGGCAGGACCAAAAAGTATTTTTGCATCCTGAAAAACCTTAATGGCTTCTATGGTGCTAGGCATGTTTGCACCCTCACCAACCGCGAGGCAACCGTTTTTAACTAAAGTTTTTGCAGCTGTTTCATCAATCTCATTTTGTGTTGCAGAAGGAAAAGCCGCGTGGCATGGCACATTCCAAGGTCTTTGATCGGGAATGTAGTCACAGCCAAACTGATCAGCATATTCGCTAATTCGTCCGCGTTTTACATTTTTTAAATCAATAATCCAATTTAATTTCTCGTGATCTATGCCATTGGGATCATAGATGTAACCAGCAGAGTCAGACATAGTCACAACTTTTCCGCCCAGCTGAATTATTTTTTGTACAGTGTATTGCGCAACGTTACCAGAACCAGAGACAACGCAGGTTTTCCCTTTAATTGAATCACCGCGGGTCTTGAACATCTCTTCTACAAAGTAAACACAACCATAGCCGGTAGCTTCTGTTCTAATCAAGCTTCCGCCGTAGTCAATACTTTTTCCGGTCAAAACACCGGTGAATTCATTCTTTATGCGCTTGTATTGTCCAAACAAGAAACCTATTTCCCGAGCGCCAACTCCAATATCGCCAGCGGGCACATCTTCATGTTGGCCTATGTGACGGGATAGTTCGGTCATAAAGGATTGACAAAATCTAAGAACTTCCGAATCCGATTTGCCTTTTGGATTAAAGTTGGAGCCGCCTTTACCTGCTCCCAACGGAAGCCCCGTGAGGGCATTTTTAAAAATTTGTTCGAAGCCCAAGAATTTTAAAATACTTAAATTCACCGACGGGTGGAAGCGAAGACCACCTTTATATGGGCCTATTGAATTGTTGAATTGAACGCGGTAACCGCGGTTGGTTCTAACATTTTTCTGGTCATCTTCCCAGCAAACTCTAAAGATGATAATTCTATCGGGTTCAGTTAGTCTCTCCAGAAGACCGTCACCAGCATATTTAGAGTGCTCGTTAACAAAGGGAATCACCGATTCAGCAAATTCTCGGACTGATTGTATAAATTCGGCCTCGCCTTCATTGCGTTTTTCGAGGCCCTGCATGAACTGTTCTAAATCGTATTTTGTGGACACTTTTAATCCTATTTGGTAATCCTGGTTAGTAATCCTATTTGTTTAATTCTTGCTTGGTGCTTTAATTCTATAGCAAAGTCAGAACCAATGGCTTAGCAGAAATCATGGATTCTTTTAATCAAGTTTCATATGAGCGGTAATTCTTTCACCTCGAGGGTAAAGCTTGGACAAAGACCCCGTAAACAAATTTATTGCAAGGATATTTCAGTGTTACTTTGCACAAATTAAAGCTAAAATAAAAATTTGTTTAAATTGTCAAATGAGATTCTTGATGAATTTTTTTCGTGTTAATGCAAGCTTAGCCTCTTTGGCTATTCTCATCAGCATTTTAAGCTTTTATGGTTTTAGTTCTAAAGCCGAGGCTCTTGATGTTAAATGTTTAGATGCCTCTATGGCTCAGCAAATTAAAGGGCTTTTGGAAAGCAAAAAGTTTTACATTGATTTCTGCTCGACTTGCAGTCCTCAAAAGGCAAATATTCGCCGCGTTGATATCTCTGAGTTTAGCCTTTTAGAGACAAGCTGCGGGCAGGAAATAAAAGTTAAAGGCAAAATAGTAAGAGGGGTTATGCCTCCTGTCTTCGGCGGCGAATGCACTGATTTGCTCGAAGTTTATACTCCAAGCCTTCCTTTGGATGTACCTTTTGAAACAACCTTGAATCCTGCCAACACTTATGCCTGGGATGAAGAGAGCAAGCAGTTTGCTTCCATAGGCAATGAGTTGGGTTATGGCAAGGTTTGCATCAAGTCAATTATTTTGAAGAAATGAAGTTTTCAAGTAGCCGCCGATTAAGTCAAAATATGACTTTTAGCTTAATAACTAATGGTGCTGATTTTTAAAAGACAGAGAAATCAAGTAATAGCGAGGGTTCTAGGAAAAACAAAAGCATAATTTTAAAAAAATTTGAGAGGGAGGTTACAAGGGGCTTACCGCCAGCCAACCATTAGTCTCTTTGGCATCCCGCTTCTAAAAAGACTAATGGTTGTGCGACGACCCAAACCCTCTATTTTTCTGGAGGTGCACCCGTCCAATGCGCCTTCCAGAGGGCAAATGAAGCATAAGTGAAAGCTCATCGCTTCCACTTAGCATCCTGCCTCGGGCAAAAGAGGATTCTTAACGGCGCATTTCGTTGCTGTTAGCCACTTTTTCAATATGTTAAACACGCACCATTAGTTAATAAAGAATTAATACAGTTGGCACTTTGGCAAGCATTTTACAAAGCTATAATTACGTATTGTTTTGTGTAAAACATAGACAGACAAATGATTAGAGCGGCTCAAGCTCCAAAGACTTTACATTCTTCTTTAATACAAAACCTTCCAAGCTTTAGAAAGTCTCTGGGGGCTGCTCACGCTATTGCTATACCCTGGATTTTAGGAATGGTCTGCAATGATTATTACATCGAAAACGCCAAAGACCTTAAAGATGATTTATTAGGTAGATTCATCAAAAGCTTTGCTCAATTGGATCCTTATTTACCAGGAACCATTTGCACCATTGTAGGAGCCTCGGCCTGGAGAAACGGTTATGCTATCCGGTCTCTAGTATTTGGAGGTTTGGGTATCCTTTATACTCTGTTGATGCCTCTAAAGAAACATTTGCTTCAACTTATATCCAAAATGGCTGCTTCGGATGAAGAACTAGAAAAACACTCTGAAGAAGCGAGCAAAATACATTCATGGATATCTTTGATTGAAAAAACAGTGATTCTGTCTGGGTTTGCTTTTGCCGCGCTAAGCAAAGGACTATGTTTAACACCTCCCACAAGCTGGATTGAGAAATCAGAAATGTCTGCTGAGGCTTTTAAATTTGACAAGACGGGAGAGAAACCATCATTTGGAGACCTAAACAAGACCTGGATGAATAACCTGAAAACAGAGATTAATAGCTTTAAACTATTAATGCAAAACACCAAACAACTTGTACCAGACTTACTTAGTGGCTTTACAAAAGGAACATGGGCTTCAATTCAGGCAAAATCAAAACGATTGGATGCTTTTCAGCAGAAAATGACTGAGAACTCTTCATCGGCTGTTCAAGCAGCTTATGTTTTAACTTTTTTAGGACGTTTTTTACCAGCAGCCCTTTTTGCATACCAGGGCTTGACTTACGGCAGAGAGAGTCTCGCCGGACATTCTTTCTTTGCGCAAAGCCATCAACAAACACATCCAGAGCTTGAGAAATGGCAAAAGTTTCTCTTAAATTTAAGCTTGTTCGCCTCAGCTATTGCCGCTTTAGGAACCAAGTACGAGCACTGGAACCCTGTTGCAATGAACATCTTCAAAGGCTCAGCCTGGCCAGGGTTCATTGGGCTGGTTTTAAACAACCTAAATCTAGGCACTACAAGCCGTTTAGCAGGTCTTACATTTACAAAGACCCTCTTGGCTACTCAAATGACAGGCTTTGCCGTCTCTTTAGTCAAATTTGAATAAGTTAAGTTAACTTAACTTTCTTGCCACCACTCTCAGCCTGATGTAATCAGCGAAGTAACGCTCATCTTTTTCTAATTTTTGGGCCATTAATTCTGCTGCTTTTTGAATGAGTTTTGGTCTTTCATTCAAAGGTACATTTTGGAAAAGTAAGATTCCAAAAACTTTAATCCAATCAATAAATCCCTGTGGGACATCCATAATCATGGTTGGACGCTCAAACAGCTGCATGAATTCGACGCGGAAACCAATTTTCTCTAATAAAGTGGCATATTCTGCAGGAGAAGGAAAATAAAAAATCTCAGAGAGTTGAACTTGTTCGTAACCTCCTTGTTTGATCACTGTCTGAATCGAATCAACAATCTTTTCGACATTTCCTTTTGCACCAAGTTCAGCTACTAATCTTCCATTTGTTTTCAGAGAAGCAAACACACTCTTCAAAACCGAGTACTGATCTGTTATCCAGTGAAGAGCGGCATTAGAAAAGACAGCATCAACTTTTTCAGGAAGATTAAAATTAGCTGCATCAGCATTAACAAATTGGAGATGACTGTATTTGACTTTTGCCTTTTCAAGCATTGTTGCAGATTGATCAAGCCCTATTACTTTGGCACCTTTAGAAGCGATTTCGGCTGTCAAATCACCTGTTCCGCAGCCCAAATCTAAAATGGATTCACCCTTTTGAGGCTTGAGAAGGTCTATTAATTCCTTGCCATAATCAGAGACAAATTTTAAAGAAGTATCGTAAACATGCGCGTCCCATTCAGCCATTATTAATCTCCGATTGAATTATTATTTTAAGTGAGAAATAAATTATATCAACGTGGAAATTATTTCTTTAGCTTTATTACAAGAGCTTTATCCGAGAGAGTATTACTGAGACTAACAAAATAAAAGTATTTAGAAGAAGTGTCGTATACAATCCAAGAAGTGCTTGCATCACCGGAGTTGTAAATTGTTCTTAGATTTTTTCCAGTTAAAATCTCTTTAGGTGTTTTCGCTTCGCTCTGACTTTGAATTACAAAGCTTTTCTTTGAAGTCTTAAGCAGTTTTTGTTCTTCATCGGTAATTCCTAAGGCCTTCGATGATTTCGAACAAGATATTTGTCCTAAAGCTCTAGAAGACGGAGGAGCTTTTAATGAGTGAAAGAATACCCCGCTAACTTCTTTGATTCTATCACCGAAGTCGCTTGAATCAGCTGGACGAGGCTTCAAGGTTTTTGAATCAAAATTAGCCAGTAAATTACAACTTAAATCGTAAGAAGACTTATCTGCAGCTTGCATCGGAAAAGAGAAGCAAGAAATTGCGATAGCAATAATTATTAATATATTCATAAAAGCTTATTCTCCAAAATTATGCGCAAAATTATCTATAAGATTATCTACAAGGTTATCTGCAAATTTATTCATAAGTTGATCTCAAAGCAAATTTAACAAACAAATCAACTGAGTGAATTCAAAAGCAAGTTAATTCTATCGTCTCTTATATTGATAAAATAGGTCTATTCACAGATTAGTTAAAGATAAACATGTCTGAAGAAAATTTTTTTAATTCACTTTATAGCTTAATAGAACAAACTTCTACCAATCTTCCAGCCGATGTAAGAGCGGTTTTACGCAAAGCCAAAGAGAGAGAAAATAAGAACACAAGCGCTGGCTTAGCGCTCGACACTATTGCTCAGAATATTTATCTTGCCGATGAAAACGTTCTTCCAATCTGCCAAGATACTGGCATGCCCACCTTTAAAATAAAAACTCCGGTTGGGTTTAACCAAATAAAATTTAAAGAAAAAATAAAAGAGGCAATTGCAGAAGCAACATCAAAAGGCAAACTAAGAACAAATTCGGTAGATAGTTTAACCGGCAAAAATAGCGGAAATAATCTTGGACCAGGCACACCGGTTATATATTTTGAACAATGGGAAAACGATGAAGAAGTTGAAGTAAAGCTCATACTCAAAGGTGGAGGCTGCGAAAATAAGAATATTCAATATAGTCTTCCTTGCGAATTAGAAGGTCTTGGCAAAGCCGGAAGAGACTTGGATGGAGTCCGCAAGTGTATTTTACATTCCGTGTATCAGGCCCAGGGACAAGGTTGCAGCGCAGGCTTTATCGGGGTCTCTATCGGTGGTGACAGAAGCAGCGGCTACGCACAAGCAAAAGAGCAACTTTTCAGGACAACTTACGACACAAACCCAATCCCAGAGCTTGCTAAGCTTGAAGATTACATAATGGACAAAAGCAACCAACTTGGAATTGGCACTATGGGCTTTGGTGGAGAAGTTACTCTTTTGGGTTGTAAAATTGGTGTACAGAACAGGCTTCCAGCCAGCTTTTTTGTTTCGGTGGCTTATAATTGCTGGGCTTTTCGCCGTTTGGGAGTAATCCTCGACGCAAAGACGGGAGAAATTAAAAGATGGATTTACAAAGAATTGCCTGCGGAAATTAAAGACTCCGCTGAGTTTAACGATCAACCGGTTAAGTTGACCGGCAAAGAAATCTGTTTACAGGCACCAATCAGCGAAGAACAAATTAGAAGCCTAAAAGTGGGCGATGTAGTTTTGATTGACGGAGATATTTATACCGGACGTGATGCAATCCACAAGCACCTTATGACTAATGACAGCATAGCCAACTTAAAAGAACAAATTTTATATCATTGCGGTCCAGTTGTAATCAAGGATTCCCAAACTCAAGCATGGCAAATAAAAGGCGCCGGCCCAACCACAAGCATAAGAGAGGAACCATACCAAGGTGATATCATTAAAAAATTTGGAATACGCGCCGTGATTGGCAAAGGCGGAATGGGTGCTAAAACGCTCAAAGCTTTGCAAGAAAATGGTGCCGTTTATTTAAACGCTATTGGAGGAGCTGCACAGTATTACTCTGAATGTATTGGAGAAATCGCAGGAGTTGATTTCCTTGAATTTGGAATCCCAGAGGCAATGTGGCATTTAAAAGTTAAAGGTTTTCCAGCAATAGTCACCATGGATTCCCATGGAAACAGTCTTCACCAAGACGTTGATAAAAGTTCTGCAGAAAAACTGTCTAAATTTAAGGAGCCCGTGTTTGTCTAACGATAATTCTAACGACGACTTAAACAACAAAAAAATAGCAATCATAGGCGGTGGATTGGCTGGTTTGGCTGCCGCTACAGAACTTTATCTAAACAATCAAGAATTCACTTTATTCGAAGCTTCATCTAAGTTTGGAGGGAAGCTAAAGACAATTGATTTTCAAGGTTATAAACTTGATTTCGGTTTTCAGGTTTTATTAGGTTCTTATCCACACCTTCAACTGCTGCTTCAAAAGCTTGAAATAACAAATTCCTTTAAACCATGTTATTTCGATTCTGGTGCTCTTTTATTAAAAGAAAATAAAGTTTATTCAATAAGCGATCCTTTGCAGGAAGGTTTGAAAGGCTTAGATAGTGCCTTTTGCCCTCTTTTTTCTATTCAAGACAAATTAACTCTGCTCAAATTAAGAGCCGAATTAAAAACACAAAACTTTGAAGACATCCTTTCAGCCGAACAATTGGAAAGACAACAATCAATAGATTTTTTAAGAGAATATGGATTTTCTGAAAATATAATTAATGATTTTTTCAAACCCTTTTTTGGTGGGGTTTTTGCCGACAAGACTTTAAGCACAGCAGCGAATAACTTAAAATTCTGTTTTAAAGCCTTTGGAGAGAAAAAAGTTTTTATTCCTGCAAATGGAGTGTCTCAATTAATCGACTCAATCGTAGACAAGTTGCCTTCACAGAATTTAAGAAAAAATGCTAAGGTCTTGCACTATAATAAACTCGTTGATTCGTCTAAATTTAGAATTGTTCTTGAGAGCGGCGAAGAGCTCTATTTCGACAATATCATTTTTGCAGTTGATATAGAGAGTCTCTGTGAACTGGTTATGTTTGATGAGCAAACTCTTACCCGACAAAAATACTTTAATTTGTACTTTAAGAGCTCAAAATCACTTTACAGTTCAAAAAAAATATTTCTCAACTGTTCATCAGGTAATGCCTTTGGCAAAAGCTCTTCGGAAAGCGTAATCAACAATGGCGTTCAAATATCCAATATCACTAAAAGCCTTTTACCAGAATCCCAAAAAGACGAACATTTAATCTCTGTGACCGTTTTAAAGACTAATTTCAAGGAAGAAGAAATTATTAAAAAGGCAACCTCAGAACTTAAAAGTCTCTTTCCTTCAGCTGCTGATGGCATCTCTTATCTCGCAAAGTTTTGCCTTGAAAGCAGCGATTCTCTTTTAGATCAATCTCCTGAGAACATATCCACGGTGAACTCAATTATGAATTCCATTATGGAAAGAGTTTCTAAAGGAATATTCTTTACTGGAGAGCACACAACGGGTATCTGTTCACAAGAAACGAGTATTAAATCTGGCTTTCAAGCAGCTAAAAGAGTACTCAAAAAATTGTCGAGCTAAGGTTATTAGTGAAACTTTCGCTTGACTATAGTCTATAATTCGACTTAGTCCCTCCGTTGGTCTGAACAACTTGGAATTTAAAGCTTTAATTTTATTGCTCTGTACCCTCTTATTCTTGTATTCAGCGATCTTATGCTGGATTTTACAAATCATTTATCTTCCTCGCCTCTACTCAATGAGTTTAAAAAATAGAGAAGAATTTACCAAACTTTATTTAAAATTAAGCAAACTTTTTAGGCCAGCCTATCTTCTTCCCTCTTTAGCAGCCAATTTGTTTTCATTTATTTTAATTTTCTTTCGTCCAGTGCGTGTCCCCGTCTGCCTTGTGGTTATGTGCGGAATTTGTTCAGTAATTGTAATTTTAACAACCTTTTTTTTAGAGATTCCAAAATATAAAAACTTTGACACAGACAGCTTTTCCACCAATTTAATTAAAGTATTAATAAACATCAATGTATTGAAGATTACCTTCTGGACTTTAGGAAGCCTTTTGTTGTTACTTATGACGGGTTTACATTTTGAGTTCATTATTCTGTAAGTAGTAAAAGCACAAAAACGACTATTCCAAACGTAGCTCTGAGCCAATCACTCTCATGCTCGTCTTGCGAGCATCCTGCCTGACGGCAGGGAAGAGCGCTTTGATTAATTTGTAGATTTAATATTACTTATTGGTTATAATAATGATTCTCCTTTCGCGGACGTAATTCAGTGGTAGAATGTCAGCCTTCCAAGCTGAACGTCGTGGGTTCGAGTCCCATCGTCCGCTCCACTTTATGCATAAAATCGCCCCAGAAATATTCCGTCAAAGGCTTCTCATAGAGGGATTCTACGATTTAAAAGTTGATGAAGAAGTTATAAAAAAATTCTTCGCAGAATTAACCAATGAACTAAATTTAAAAGCTTACGGAGAACCAATCATCTTTTCTCCCGAAGGGATGGGCAAAGAGGACAATCAAGGTTATGATGCTTTCATTCCTCTCATTGATTCAGGGATTTCGCTTTATGTTTGGACTTCTTCTAAATTTTTTTCGCTAATCATTTTTACTTGCAAGAGCTTTGACCGAGACTTAGCAATTGAATTCACAAAAAAGTTTTTTAAAGTAGAAAAATTTGAATCACAGGATTTTTAGGAATTTATGCCTAGCCCTCCGAGCCCTATGCAATTCAAAAGTAAAAAGCAAAAGGACAAAAGAGTTTTTTTATCTTTTTGCTTTTTACTTAATTTGTTTATCAATCACCAAATTAATGCAGATAAACCCATTGAGCCAATCAGCACAGACAGACCAACCTTTAGCGATTCTCCAATTACCGTTCCCAAAGACAGCATACAGCTTGAAAACGGAATAATTTACAAACATTTCCCCAAAGAAGATGATTCAATAGCCCTGCCCGAAACATTGATCCGCTACGGTTTGAGCGAAAGATTGGAGTTTAGGCTCACAACACCTAATTTGCTTTTACTTGGTGATTCACTCAGCGAATTGGAAGCTAGTGACCTAAGCTTAGGTGCAAAAATTAAATTGGGCCCACTCCCCGGCAAAGTTGAAGCAGCGGTGGTTTTAGGCAGTTCATTACCTTCGGGGAATAAAGGTGTTTCAAGCGGTTCAGTCGATCCTTTTTTGCGTTTGAGCGCTTCTAAAAGTCTTTCTTCCAAAACCTCTCTTTCTGGATCTTTGAATTTCTCTTGGCCAAGAGTTGACTCAGAGAGAGAATTTGTCTTTCAGCCAGCACTTGCTTTTATTGTTTCTCCAAATTCTAAATTTTCGCTTTTTATGGACTATTCAAGCGAAATACCAACTTATGGCGAAACCATACATTACATAAGACCTGGACTAATCTTCCTTCCGAGACCGAAGCAGCAATTGGATATTTACTGTGGAGTTGCTCTAAGTTCGGAGCTAAGCAACGTGTTTTTAGGAGCCGGTTACAGTTTTAGGATTGATGGGGTTTTTGGACATTAGGGTTTAAGCCTAGCCTCCAAGCAAATTAGAAACAAAACCTACAGCCTTATCCACACCAGTTTGAACTGCGCTGACTGCAGCTTGAGCGGTACTTCCAGCGGCACCGACATAATCACCTTGTTCAAGTTGCTCTGCTCTTCTTACTGAATGTTGTTGTGCCTCTTCCCAATGCTTGTCCGCCGATTCAGATCGTCTATCAGAATCCAAATAGGCTACAGTTTTATCAACTCCAGTCTGAACTGCACTTACTGCAGCTTGAGCGGTACTAGCAGCTGACCCCCAAGGATCGCCTTCTTCACTTTGTTGTGCACCTCTATCCAAATGCTCTTGTGTTTCTCTCCAATGGTTACTGGCAGACTCATCTCTGGCTTTTGGATCAAGATATGCCTGAGAGCTTCTGGAACTTTTTTCTGTATTTCTTCCCAGTTGCGTAAAGATAGAGCAGCCATAGCTTCATTCCATTTTCTATCCGAATGTTGGCTGGCAGTTTCCTTCTCTACTGGTTTGCCGGTAACGGTAGTATTTCCATCAGAACTGGTTATTTGTACTGTAGAAGTGCCTGTTTGTTGCCAGGGATAAGTGATGCCTGCTGATTTTCTTTCATCTTGACCCATTCCAGTAAATGTATCATTGTATAAATTCTCATTTCCTGTGCTCTTAGCCAAGCTAGCTCCATAAAAGCTATTGACTACATCTGCCCTAAACTCTTAATCCCCGATTCTGACAATTGGACCAGTATAGTTACTGTCTTTTGCATTTGCGGCAGCCTGTCTTCGCTCTAAAAGTTGAAGTCTTGTTGGAGCTTGTCCATCAACTTTATCTCCAACTCTTACATTAATAGCTTCGGCCTTAAAAAACGCTTCCGTCCTTTGTCCTGCTGAAACTGATTTTGCCATTTCTTAATATCCTCTAACTGCTTCTGTAATCCCTTTATAGCTAGGGGGATTTACAAGAAGATTAAGAAACAAAAATTTAAAATAAAATAAATTTCATAAACCGTAAAAATCACTTGGGTTTTGGTTTTAAATAAAAAGCCCAATTGCTGCTTCGATGTAAAGTTACTCAGATCCTGAAACAAGTTCAGGATGACAAAATTAGGATCTATTGATTGCGTCTCGCCTGAAAAAACCCTTTCAAAAGCTCCGAACATTCATCCTCAAGGATTCCCCCGTAAACTTGCAAAGATTCTAAAGAAAGAGCACTCTTTGAACTCACGAAACCATCTTTCGGATCGTAAGCCCCAAAGACCACCCGTGAAATCCGACTCTGCACAATCAATCCAGAACACATACTGCAAGGTTCAAGAGTTACATATAAAGTACAACCATTCAAACGCCAATTTTTTAAAGACTTAGCTGCTTCATCCAGAGCCAATACTTCTGCATGCGCCGAGGGTTTCTGAAGAAGTTCACGCTGATTATAGGCTTCCGAAACTAACTTACCTTGTGAATCTACAACTATTGCTCCTACGGGAACATCCACCGGCAAAGCTTGCTGGGCAAGCACAAGAGTTCTTTGCATCCACTGTCTATCTTCCTGAATAGATAACATAAGCTAAATAATGGCTTTTGGTTCTTTTACATTTCTTGGTTTAAGTAAAATTTGCAGCCAAAGCGGAGCAATAAAAGTGGTTAATATAACAGCCACCAAAACTCCTGAGTATAGCTCTCCTGTTAACAATCCAATTTGATTTCCAATCGCGGCAACAACCAAACCAACCTCTCCACGCGGCATCATACCGACTCCAACGACCAAACGGTTGAGAGAAGTTTTAAAGGGAAGAAATACCCAACCCGAAATGAGCTTACTCACACAAGCTATTAGCGTAAGTATCAAAGGTAAAGCACCAAAAATTGTGCTCGGATCAATGGCCAAGCCAACTTTAACAAAAAAGATTGGCGCCAAAATCGCTCTAATTGGAGCAATAAAGTCTTCTATTGATTTAGTTTCTCCAAAAAGCCCACTAATTCTTACTCCATCCAAGGCGACCCCAGCTGCAAAAGCACCTACGATCGGTGCTAAGCCTCCCAAATCAGCCAAATAAGCAAGAAAGAAGCCAAAGCAAAGTACCCAAAGCATAAGACTTAAGGGTTCGAATTTGCCCATTTTATTGAGCCAGGGCATAACATTGATGCTGACTTTTTTTCCAACAAAAGCTGAGAGCCCCAAGAAAACAGCTGCCTTAAGAATTGTGATAAAAACCATTAAAGCAGAAACCCCTCCAGCTCCAGTTGTTACCAAAGCAGAAATTACTGACAATAAAATTAAACCGACAATGTCATCGATTACAGCAGCTCCAAGAACCACCTGAGCATTGAGAGTGTTCAAAACCTTTAGATCTTTAAATACTCTTGCGGTCACACCAATCGAGGTGGCCGCCAATACTAATCCTATAAAAAGAACTAAATTAACCGTCCAATGAAGAGCTGGGAAAAGAATACTAAACAACCACGAAAAAAGAAAAGGAGCAACAACACCACCCAATGCAACAAATAATGCTTCTTTTCCCACTGAAGTTATTTTGTCAAGTTCTGTTTCCAGTCCAACTTCAAACAATAACAGTAAAATTCCTAGCTCTCCAAGAGCAAAAAGAATGTCTGAGTTTTTAATAAAAGTAAGTTTATCAGCAAGCCAAGTCCAGCCCCAAACATTTTCAAAGGGCAGAAAAAGTAAAACTCCAAAAATAAGACCGGTAAAAAGCTCACCCAAAACACCGGGCAGTTTAAAACGATCTAGAAAAATATTTAAAAACTTTGAAACGCTCCATATTAGGACTATTCCCATTAAGAGTGTTGGAATAGAGGTGTGTTCTACCGCTGCCAATGGTCTTATTTGATAAGTTATTTATAAAAGCTATTTATAAAGTTTAGCAAATAATTAAGACTTCATCGCTCTTAAGGAGATTAGCCGAACAAATGCCAAACATAAATACCCTTCCATACAGAGGCTGCCAATGCGGCAACAGAAGCAAGAATTAAGATGACAGCAAAAATATAATGACTAACGGTTTCTTTTTGTTTATAACTTAGCCACCCAATGCGGGGCAACAAGAATCCGCCTATGAATCCACCAAAGTGAGCCCAGTTGTCGACATTGGGCATTATAAATCCGTAAACGAAGCCAACAATCGCGTATTGCCAAACAGTGTCCTTTAAGACCTTGCTTCCAGACTGTTGCCCACAAACAATAAGAGCGCCCATCAAACCAAAAACAGCCCCAGAAGCACCGATGGAAAGCTGGCTTCCTTTTAAAAAACCGGTTAAATATACCCCCGCTAAAGCTGTTGCTATTGCACCAATTACACCCGAAAGTATATAAAGAATAATCAACTTGCTGAAACCATAAAATTTATGCACCATAGGCGCCAACTGAGCCACCCACATTAAATTAAAGGCAATATGAAAAATGCTTGCATGAAGTAAAGGTGCAGTAAAGACCGTCCACCAGCTGCCTTCTAAAATGGTTGGAATTGCACCGCCAGAACCCAAGAGCAAAAGACTTTTATTGCTAGGCCCTAAAAAACCAAAATTAAGTCCCCAACGGATGTGGCTATAATCGATCAGAAGTGAAAGAACATAAATTCCACCACAAATGTAAAGAAGGGCGTTGGCAAACTGGTCTCCATCAAGCATTTTCAAATAACGATAATAGCCAAAGAAACCTGGATTTGGATGACCACAATGCTCGCATTTGCTCGCACTTATCGAAACCCATTGTCCGCAGCTTGGACAGCCTATAGAGCCTTTTTCTTGTTTTTCTAGCATTTACCTAAGAATACGATTTGTGCAAGTTAATTCAATTATTTTATATCAAACCGTAAAAAACCTCTTCCTCGGCCATTCTCCTCAACCACCTTTAGAAAGCTTCTTCTGGTGATGAAAGTCAGAAAAATAATTGATTGCGTTTCATCAAGAGCTTTGTTTAGACAGCAATATTAAAGCCTTGGATCATAATCGCATGAGAAGAATTTACACTTAGTTTGTCATTGGTTTGTTAATTTTGCTAGGTAAATAAACCTTTTATTGCTTTAGCAATAAAGTAACCAGCAAAGACCGCTACCAGACAACAAACAGGAGTAGTTAAGCAATACAATAAAGCTTGTGGATAATGATGATTTTTGGTCAGCAGAAGTGTCTGAAGAGCATAAGCCGAAAAAGTAGTATAAGAACCTAAAAAACCAACAACAAAGAACATCCTGAATTCATCGAGCTTTGGAAAACCTGAAGCAACCGTCAAGCCGACAAAGAGCCCAACAAGGAAACAACCACTAATATTTACCAAAAAGGTTCCAAACGGAAACATTTTTTCGAAAGGCTGAAAATACCAACCAATATAATGCCGCGAAAGAGAGCCACAGATGGCTCCCAGAGAAATTAAGATTGGTGTTTTTAATGAGTGAAAAGTAATCATACTTCCAAAGATAGCATAGAAGCTAAAACCTAGAAATACGAGCTTCTACCCCCACTCAATGAGGAGTTTCACTAACACTTACGAGTATTTACCCTTTGTAGTCGTTATACACCGTTTGAAGGAGGGGTATCAATATGTATATATTTTGATATTCAGTGGGGTAAAGCCGTGAAGGCTGCGAGGTTAACACTTTCTGTTTTTTTAATAGTTCTCCTGAGTTTCTCTTCTGGCGGGAGTTTCGCCAAGAGTCTAAAAGAGATTTATAGAGATTCGTCTGATTCGGTGATGCTTTTAATTGCAAATGTTTCCGACGATAAATTTGCAACCGGTACAGCTTTTGCAATCGATTCTGAAGGCACTTTTTTGACGGCCTACCATGTAATCGAGGAGG
>JANRMG010000225.1:0-10487 GCA_033761855.1 Candidatus Caenarcanales bacterium | reverse complement strand
AATTGGCAACTTTTTTGCGTAAATTAAGAACAATATTCTCAAGCGCTTTCAAAATAATATCAAGCTCTTCTTCAGTGTTGTATTTGCCAAGAGAAATTCTTAAAGTATTGTGAGCCCAAAAGGATTCAGGCTCTGGATAGAGCTGAAGAACAACTCTCGACGGCTCTATACTGGCAGCAGTACAAGCCGAGCCCGTGCTGCAACAGATACCTTGTATGTTCATTTGCAAAACACCAATATCCCCTTTAATCGAGCGAAAGGACAAATTAATGTTGCCAGGTATACGTCTTTGTAAATCTTGAGTTCCGTTGATTTTGATCTCGCCTTTGAGTTCTGCGGATTGAGCTAGTTTTTTTAAAAAGATTTCTTGCATGTCTCTCAAACGGCGGGCTTCATAATCCATTTCGGGCATGGCAAGTTCTATTGCTCTTCCCAGTCCTGCTATTCCGGGTATGTTTTCAGTGCCTGGCTTTAGACCGCTCTCTTGGCTACCGCCCAAAATGGTTTTAGGTAAGTCTAAGTTTTTGTTTTTAAACAAAACGCCCACTCCCTTGGGTCCATAAATTTTGTGGCCCGAAATCGAGAGTAAATCGATGTTCATTTCTCTAACGTTAATTGACACTTTACCCGCTGATTGGACGGCGTCAGTGTGAAAAAAAACATTTTTGTTTTTGCAGATTTCACCAATTGCTTTTAGGTCTTGGATGCTCCCAATCTCGTTATTAGCATGCATTATAGAAACAAACAAAGTATCTACACCTATTGAAGCGTTTAGTTCTTCTAGGTCAATGAAGCCTTCGGAGTTGACTTTGAGCCAGGTTACTTGCCAGCCTTTTTCCTCTAAAGCTTTAATTGGCCGGTAAACCGAAGAATGCTCTATTGGACTGCAAATTATATGCCTTTTTTTAGAGCCTTCTAAGTTAGATAATCCCAAAATTGCCAAGTTATTGGATTCCGTTCCGCCGCTTGTAAAGATAATCTCGCAAGGTTCAGCGTTAATTAGTTTTGCCGTAAAGCTTCTTGCCTTATCAAGTTGTGCTTTTGCTTTGTGGCCTAATTTATGAAGGCTTGATGAGTTTCCATAATCTTCCTGCATGCAGGCCGTAACTTCCTGAATGACCTCATCTCTTGGTTTGGTTGTGGCCGCATTATCGCAATATAAAAATTTATTCAATTTATAAAAAATTATTAACTGTATTTATTAATTCTATCAACAGAAAGTGATATCAAAAATTTGCTAAATTCAGTCAGTATTGAAAAACTCAATAAGCTGCTGATTAGCTTGAGTGGAGGGGAAAGTTTTGAATTCGTTTTTACCCATTTAATAGACTAAACTACTCATCCAGTCTGCTAACTTCCGCACCTAGTTGTTGCAATTTACCTGTAAAATTACTGTAGCCACGGTCCAAATGGCTGAGACCATAAACTTCGGTAATACCATCGGCTGCAAGTCCAGCAATGATGAGCCCAGCTGTTGCCCTTAAGTCTCCACCCGCTACATTAGCTCCCGTAAGCTTATCAACACCTTTCATAACCGCAACATTATGAGTAACTTGAATGTTGGCGCCCATCCTCATTAATTCTTCAATATGAGAAAAACGGTCTTCGTAGATGTTCTCTTTGATGATGCTGGTTCCATCGGCCGTGGCAAGTAAAGCCATCATTTGGGGCTGAAGATCGGTTGGAAAGCCAGGGTACCAAACAGTGCTAATTTCGGTGGAAGTGGGCCTCTTAACGTAAGTGATTTTTATTACATTCTCGGCTGGCATTTCTATTTGTGCGCCAACTTCTTCCAATTTGCTCAAAAGAGCGGTTAAGTGGTTGGGAATTACGTTTTCAATAGTGGCAGAGCCCCCGGTAGCTAAAGCGGCCACCAAAAAAGTACCGGCTTCGATGCGGTCGGGCATTACAACGTGCTCAGTGCCATGCATGTCTTCGAGCTTTACTCCTGTAATCTTTATTCTGTGCGAACCAGCGCCTTCAATCTTGGCTCCACAAGAATTTAAAAATAAAGCAAGGTCTTCAATCTCTGGATCTTTAGCGGCATTCTCAATCACTGTTACGCCTTGAGCAAGGACTGAGGCCATCATAAGGTTCTCGGTTGCGCCATTGGAAGGTATATCTAAATAAATTTCCTTACCAATTAATCCTCCGGGTGGGCATTCGGCTTCAACGTACCCGTGAGAGATTTCAATGTTTGCACCGAGAGATTTAAGGCCTTTTTCGTGGAGATCTATTCTTCTTGTGCCAATCTGGCAGCCTCCGGGCAAAGAGACTTTAACAGAACCCATACGGCTCAACAGAGGGCCTAGAATTACAAAGGAAGCCCTCAGTTTACTCACCAATTCGTAAGGAGCATAAGAGCTAGATAAAGTTGTACAGTCTACTTCTAAAATTTCTTTTTGAATATCAAAATTGCATTTTCCGCCCAAGAATTCAATGATTTCTATCATCTTAAAAACGTCTTGAAGAGCAGGAGTCTCTTTTAAAATAACCTTAGCAGGAACCATAACGCAGGCTGCAATTTGCTTAAGGACGGCGTTTTTAGCCCCGGAAGTCCTAACTGTTCCTTTTAGTGGCCTATTGCCACGAATTAAAAATTTCTCTTTTTTGTCCAAGCTTTTATTTATATTCTCCGTATAGTTTGAGGCTAGAAAAGTAGATGAATCCATTGACTTGAATGAAGTAGAATTGTTTCTTAAATTCAAGAAAACAATTAGAATTTTGTTTAGTAATTTGAATAAAGAATTATGACAATTTTTGCAATTTTATGCTCAAATCTAGAGGATTCTTAACGATTAAAGATCTTCTGAAATTTAATTAATTTAAGCATTGTGGATTCGAAGTTTCATTTCTCATGAGTGATTTAAGATGGGTTTTTTTCTTAACCCTTTACCATTAGTTTCACTATAAAATAATTGCAGGAAAAACCACAAATACAGAAATACATTTAACCAAGTTGTTTAAAAAAATATTAATTGCCAATCGTAGCGAAATAGCTCTTAGGATCATAAGAGCTTGTAATGACCTCTCGATTGAGACTGTTTTGGTTTACTCTCAGGCTGATGCGGATTCTCTTCCGGTTACTTTGGCTGACGAGAGCTTTTGTATTGGACCAGCACCCGCTTTACAAAGCTATTTAAATATTCCCGCCATAATAAATGTTGCCCTTTTAACCGGTGCTGAGGCTATTCATCCGGGCTATGGTTTTCTTTCGGAAAATGCTCACTTTGCCGAGATTTGCCGCGAGCACAAAATTAAATTCATTGGGCCTTCCCCTGAATCGATCCGCTTGATGGGTGATAAATCCTCTGCCCGGGAAACTGTAAAAAAACTTGGTGTTCCTACTGTTCCTGGCTCCGACGGCTTATTGCAAGATTTAAATATTGCAAAAAAACTGGCTGACAAAATTGGTTATCCAATTTTAATTAAAGCTACAGCCGGAGGTGGGGGGAGAGGAATGAGAATTGTAAACTCTTCTTCGGAGTTGGAACCCCTTTTGAATGCGGCTAGCCAAGAAGCGCAAGCAGCCTTCGGGAATGCGGGGGTTTATTTAGAAAAATATATTTTAAATATGCGCCACATAGAATTTCAGATTTTTGGTGATGCTTATGGCAATGTAATCCATCTTGGAGAGCGCGATTGTTCAATCCAAAGAAGACATCAAAAATTGATTGAAGAAGCCCCAAGCCCAGCTTTGAATCCTAAATTAAGAAAGAGAATGGGTGAAGCTGCAATTAAAATTGCAAAGTCTTTAGATTATGAAGGTGCCGGAACCATTGAATTCATACTTGATTTGGATACAGAAAACTTTTACTTCATGGAAATGAATACTCGTATTCAGGTTGAACATCCGGTCACAGAGATGCTTACTGGAATCGATTTAGTGGCACAACAAATTTTGGTGGCCGCGAACCAGCCTCTTAACATGAAGCAGGAAGACGTTAATTTGAGCGGTCACGCTATTGAATTTAGAATTAATGCCGAAGATCCTTTTGCTGGATTTAGACCTTGCCCAGGTCTAATCAAAGAGTACATTAGTCCCGGTGGAATAGGAGTTCGTTTGGATTCTCACGTTTATGCCGGTTATTCCATTCCATCTTATTATGATTCTTTGATCGGTAAGCTAATTATTTATGGTAACTCGCGAGAGCAAGCTTTAAATCGTGCTAGACGTGCGCTTAGTGAATTTGGAATTGAAGGAATAAAAACAACTATTCCGCTTCATCTCCAGATTCTGGATGACGGAAGTTTCATTCAGGGTCAAGTTACAACCAAGTATTTAGAAAAATTCCTTAAGGAAATGGAATCCAGTGACAAGTATCTGGTTGAACTTACCCCAAATAGAAGATAAGTTCTTGGTGGTCAATCTTTGCTTCGTACCTCAAAATCTGAAGTAATCCCTACATACTTTATAATTCTGTTTGCATCTTTGTATTTCGGTGATGAAAACAGTACAACGGGTGCTCCTGCAATATTCCCATAACCCGGAAATAGTCCATGGCCTCCTCCTCCAAGAATAATCCCTTTTCCTTCATTCTTCTCCATATTTTTAGCAATTACTCTTTCCCAGTGATTATTGGAAGGTATAACACGTGTCCTTCCAACAATTTCCATTAGCTCAAAATCTATTTCGTTCTTATAGGCTTCTGAATACCATGGTCCAGGGTATACTTTTTTGACATCGTCAAAATACAGCTCACCTGATGCCGAATAGAATGTTATTACGTTAATATCTACTCCTTGTTTCCTTAGCTCTCTGGCTTTTTTTAATACAGCAAGTTTACTGCCCATCCCATAATTTGCTTCCTTCTTTATTTTTTCGAACAGTTCGTTAGCTTTTTTTTCATTTTTCTCATTCAGGTACAAGTCAACTGTCGGCTGATGCCTTGTATCGATTAATTCAACGTATATGGTTTTAACTCCACGTTGCTTTGAAAGGATTTCCATATTATTAACTGTGAAGTCTACTGCATCTTCATTTGCGTGAGGTACCTCTCCCAGAAATACTAATTTATTGCTTTTAAACAACTCTTGAACAAGCTTCTCTGGGGTTAACTGCCTTTCTTTCCACTGTTGTTTTATCTGTTCCGGTATTACTTTTCGATTCAGACTATTAATGTTTAATGTATCAACTTGACTGATTTGCAATGAAGGAGGCTGGCCCGGTTTTTCTATGATTTTGTAGTTGGATATTTTCGTTGGTCTTTGGTAGGAATAAGTATTCTGAAGAATACCTTGTGCTTTTTCAATGGTTTCCTGAGTAAGCGGAATTAAGTTAATCGTCCCACCAGATTTGGTCTCGTGGGTATTTCCCCCTTTGTCTTTTCAATTGTTCCTTTTTGTAAAAAAGCAATCAAAAAAGTTTCGTTAGATAACGGGTCTAAAATCCTGGCATAAGATCCAGAAGTACCATGGTCTGCAAAATCAGTACCAAAGTCTGTTGTTGTCTGGTTAGTTGTTATTGTATTTTCGTTGTCTGAGGATAAAACCTTGACGTTATATTGTTGTTCTTTGCTAGAAAATGCCTTTTGTTCAGATTGAGAGTCTGGGTTACCGTCTCTCACCAAATCAACTCCTGGTCTGTTGAATCTGTAGGTGGTAATTGTTGCATTGTCCATTGAGGACTTTGCATCCTTCAGGTTCTTTGGAACGGCTGGTTTAAGTGTTAGAAGCAATTCTGCTATAGCTTCTTTTTCTCCAAAAAAAGTTAGACCATCGTTAATATTTTTGTTATGAACGGTAACCTGAACCTCGCCGCCTTTCCAGCTATATAGTCCATATTCCGAGGAATAGAATCCCACAGGCTTTCCACCTTTTTGAAAAACATGTTCTACTGTAATAGCAACAGGTCCTTTTGAAGTCTGGAAGACTGCTCCACTTGCGTTCCCTTTTTCTCCTTTCCATCTAATTGACTGTGCTCGGAGACCTTTTAATATATCAGTAAATTTCAGTGATTGAATGGATTGCCCCATAATACTACTAGTAGCCCCTGGACTGTTAATCGGGACAAAACTCAAATTAGACTTAGACATGTTGAAGTATGTGTAATAAGCTTGCTATCAATTACAAATTAGCTTTGGTTCCTTAAAATGAGATTATGGAATAGAAAATCAACTCCTTCTCTTTTCAACCATAATCTGTCCGGTAAATCAGAAGAGCGCTGACAAACCAGGGAAATTCTCGTGTCTAAACCCCAAATCAGCGAGGGAAGCTACCGAGATAGAGATGTTCAGTTTGCGCAAAATAGTTTTATATATGGTTTTGCAGCGTATATTGCTGCTTATAATTAGTAATAAATGAAAAATCCATGCTTTAAATCATCCAATAATGAGCTAACTGAAAGCAAGATAAAAGAGGCTTTCGATTTGCTTGAAGCGGCTGCCTTAAAGAGCACTTTTAATCCGTGTATTAGCCGCACAACCTTTGAGGGAGACCAAAGCTTAGAGCTTAACAGCAGTGGTAGATTCCTGCGTTTTTCTTTTGACTCGGAGCAATTGGGTCTAATTGCATCGGATGATGTTGATGCTGTAATCCATTTAAGTTATACGGGGCAGGATTTGCGTCCAATAAGAGGCAAGGTTATAACCGAGAGAAGCTTTCAGGGAGTGGTGGACAAATTTTATTTGAGCGGTGGGAATTGGTTTATTTTAAATCCCAATGAATTTCAGTCTTTAGCTGAAAGCAAAGAGATTCAGCTAACAGAGAGGCTTGCCATTGAGCGGATTTTCTTTGATGTTTTTGAAGCTTAAATCTTTTACAGGATTTTACATAAGTATTGTTTCAAAAACTTTTTAAAGACTTAACAAAAATAATTTATGTGTAAGTTATGTCAAATTTTTAAAGTTTTTCTTTGCGGGCTATTGTACTTCTAGTTAAGATAATGTATTCTAAATTTCGAAACCTTTACTACATACACAAATTTTAAGCATGGACAGAGAACTAGCTCTATCAAAAGTACAAGATGTTGTTTCCAAGCAACTTGGTATAGATAAAGAAAAAATCACCGAAGGTTCCAGTTTTATGGGAGACCTCGGGGCTGATTCATTGGATACAGTTGAGCTCGTAATGGCTTTTGAAGAAGAGTTCAATGTTGAGATCCCTGATGAAGACGCTGAAAAATTGGTAACAGTTGGTGATGCCGTCGGTTATTTGATGGATCGCGCCAAGGAAGACTAAAGGTAACCTTATAATTTCTAGCTTAAGAGAAGATTGAGAGCTGGCTTTAGAACAAGGTTTAACTTTATTTACCAATTAATGAACTTAAAAAAGAGACAGCCGAGGAATTTTTTTCAGAGCTGTCTCTTTTTTTTGTATTTGCCTTTATGTTTATCTTTAAGTTTATTGTTGAGTTTGTCCTCTGTAAGAGTAAACTCACAACCATTTATTTCTGACTCGCATGATTCTTTAACCAGTCTATCGAATCCAAATACTCCCATTAAGCCCAACGAGATTAGGATTTACACAGCGCAGGCAATAAGGTATCTGGATGGAGTTTCACAAAAATTTAGCAATTTAAGTTGTTCTGTTAATGATGATTTTTGCTGGTGGTTTCTCTTACATGTGAAAATCGGCGAAAAAGGCTCAAGGCCCATGCTTGAGTTTGCTCGCTCAGTCCCCATTTTTGGCAAGCCTCGCCTTCGGAATAATATCGAAAATATCTTTCCTGGAGAATCTCATGTTTTTCAGTATCCGGCCTATTGGCTCTTGAAGGGCGTACCCACAAACACCCTTTTACGCAATGGTCAAACCATTGAGGAATATATCTTAAATCGTGATTGGGAGAGGGCTTTTACAAAATCTTCGGATAAGGAACCCTCTTGGTATTGGATAGGGAAAGCTTTTTATCCACAGCTTCCGGCTTTTGAAGAGCAGTTTGACCCTAAAGAAGTTGCTTGTTTAGGCAGCCATTTTTTGGTTGGGCTCTCTCAATCAAAAAGGCAAAGTCCAGTTTATACACGCTATTTGGAAGATTACTATTACCGTTTAAAGCAGGCCATGAGGGTTTCCCCAGAAATTGCCCTGAAAGACCCTTTTAAAGCGGATTTGCTAATGCATTACATGGAAACTTTTTGTTTGGCCGGACGCCCAGATTTAATCGATAAAGAGAGCTTTTTCTATACTTTAAAGTTTATGGAAGCATATACTAAAGAATTCAACCGAGAGTTTGCAAAATCATCGAGTATCAACAGTTTTGTAAAGGCTGATTCAGAGATGGCCTATGCCACGGCGGAAATGTTAGGACATTTTAGGAATGGCCTAAGGGTCTGCTTAAACAGGTCTGCTAATCCTTTAAACCGACGTTGAACCGGCTTTAATAAAAGTTTGCTTTTTAGCGGGAATGAATATTTTAAATAGTTATTAATTAGCTTCGAATGAGAATTTACACTTTTCTTTACTGGTTAAGGAATTTATTTGGGGTTGCTTTAGTTGGCTTTGGCCTTTGGATGATATTTTTCTTTAAGCCTAGTGAATCACCAAATCTTATTTTAAGAGAGCACAACACATTAATTGGTTTTTCTACCTTCCCTCTCGGGGCCCTGTTCATAGCTGGTTTAGAAAACATAATTAGAATAGCTGTAGGAATAGCAATTTGTTTTGCTGGATTACTCGCAATGGCTTATTTTATCCATCACCGTGACACCTGGATGGGACAGCTAATTACAAACTTTATTGCACCAGCCGCTATTATTGGTGGTGTTTTGGTAATGCTTCTCTTTGATAACAAGCCTAAATCGCGTTATAAGAGGTAGTTAATGGGTTGTTGGTTCATCAGTAACTTTCAGTGGTTTGTAGTAAGGCCAGATCTTGTATAAGGAATATTTTCAAGAATTTCCCCTTCTTCATTCATCAAAACAATTCTTGCTGGTAAGTCAGGAAAGCTTTTGATCTGAAACAAATCATCAAAGTAATTGGCGATAGAGTATGGACAACCTCTCATCCAACTGTTTACTTCGCCTGTTTGAAGATTGACTCTATGAGCTTGTAAAGAATTGATACTATCGTAAATATGAAGCAGATCAGGATCTGTTGAGCTACATGGATTAAGCCCCTCTGAATTTCCTTCCAGATCTGATCTGTAAATTTCTATGATGTTTTGTCCAAGGGGAAACATAAGGGATAAATGAGCATGTTTCGTACCATTATCGATCTCTGTATAAGCTGGAAGAATGTACTTTTTTATCCAAGGAAAATCATTTTGAAATACTGAGAATTCTTGGATAAGACTGTCTAATAAAGATTGTGAGATTTTTTCGGAAAAGAATAATCCATTGCGAATCAGTCCTAAATCGCTCAATCTGTAGTATTCTTCGTTAAAGTATTGACTTTTGCCACCCATTGGGCTGTTTGAATTGACCAATTGAATTAATTTCCATTTTGTAAAGCTGCTTTCACCTTTGCCAATGAAAAAGGAAGAAGCTTTGTATTCTTCGCTTAAATCAAGTTCGGGTGAAAAGCAGGGGCTGTGATGAAAGGGGTTTTCCGGAAAGCTATAATTTCCTGAAATGGTTTTTGTGAGATGAGAAACAAATGCCCTAGAAACGACTTTCATAATTGATTTTTATAATAAAAACAAAATTCTAGTACTGATTGTTCGTCTAGTCAATACTGGCTTGCTTTGAGTAACGCTAATCTTAAAAAAGGATTTTTATGCAATTTACCATAACCCAAGATGGAAGCCCAACCATCTACGATCCAATTTTTAAAGAACATCACCATAGCCTGATTGGAGCTTACACAGAGGCTAGGTACAAATTCGCCGAGGTTGCTAAATCACTATTCACTGCAAGATCAACAATTAGTTCAACAATAAAACCAGCTATTAGTCTCTTGGATCTGCCCTTTGGGCTTGGTTATAACTTAATTGCCACCCTCGATGTTTTTGATAATACTTTTATAAATTGCACCGCTATCGAACTCGATTTGGCTGTTTTGGAAGCTCTGCCACTTTGCCCTTTTGATGAGGAACTTAAACAAAAGTTTGTAAAACTATTTCCGCTCGCCGAAGGTAAAAAGCGAATTCAAAAATCCAATTTTAATTTGGAGCTGATTCTTGGTGATTTGCTGGAGGTTCTTCCTGAGCTTGCTGCAACAGAGCACAACAAGTACGATTTGATTTTTTATGATTCATTTAGCCCAAGATCCGCTCCAGGACTGTGGTCTAAAGACAATGTTCTGAAATATTTTTATGAATTGTTAAAAGAGGATGGCTTGCTCATAACTTATACAGCTTCAAATAAAGTTCGTAAAGGATTGCTGGAGCTTGGCTTCCAAATTGCGCCCAGTGTTTCTGTCGGTCGTAAAATGCCAGGAACTCTGGCTTTTAAAGCTGGTAAAAACAATCCTTTAAGTTTTACAAAGCTTCAAAGCTTTACAGAAGAAACTTGGCAAAAAATTAATAAGAGTGCTAGTTACAAGAGCGTCCAGAGAGAATAGATTATAATAAGGAAGATGGAACAAAGAATGGAAAATCCAAACTGTCCGAA
>JANRMG010000224.1:0-5560 GCA_033761855.1 Candidatus Caenarcanales bacterium | reverse complement strand
CTTGGACTTTGTGCAAGCCATCTTTAAGTATTTCAATAAAATTATTTGCTGATTCAGAGACCTCGTTTAAAAGCAAATCAACTTCGCTATTTACCTCAACCTTAACTAAAAAGTCTTCGTTTTTAACAACCTCTAAATCTCCGATGAATTCTACTGAAACACTTTTATTTAAACCCTTTTTACTTACTTTGAAAAATTTGGCTAAACCATCGGTCTTGCAAACCTTGCTTTTATCAGGCATTAATAAAAAACTATTAATTTGGTATTGAGGAAAAAGCTCTTTTAAAACTATTGTCTGAAAAGTTATATCTTCCAAATATGGCTGCCAATCAGCTTTAATCTTGCCATGCCTTGAATTCCAAAATTGTGCGTTTCCAAGTTCTCCATCAAAGGATTTGGCTTTTACTTCTATAATGTCAATCCTGAAGCCATTCTTCACTAAGATATCAACTCTAATCGCTTTATGGTTCGAGAGAAAAGCCGCTTCGAATATAGTTACTTTGTCTTTCTTTAGCAGTTCTTGGGTTCTGGCAATTGCTTTTTCCAAATCTTTTTCTTCAATCTCAACTCCATCGGTGAACATGAGTTGAGCCATTTTACCCACCATAAAACCGCCTTCGGAAAGCAGTTGGAGATACTCATTAGTATCTTTTGTACTTGGATAATTTAATTTTCGATAGTAAAGCTTTGTTTTACATTCCTGTGCAACTTTAAAATCAGATTTGGTGAGGTAAAGCTGCGACATGAAATATTAACAAAAAAGAAATATGTACTTTAGTTTAGCTTAAGTTGAATTTAAAGGTTTGCTTAAGATTTACTTAAGATTTACTTTTATTCTTTTTATTTCTTGAATTAAAATTTCAAATTGAGCACCAATCGACTTTTCTTCTAAGAAAAAAATTAAATAGTCAAACTTTTTAAACTCGGATTCCAGTTCTGATTTTAGTAAACGGTAAGCCTCTTCTAATCTTCGTTTTGCACGATTTCTTTGTACTGCTTTCTTAATTTTCTTTTTGCTGGCAATCGTTGCAACAAGTGGAAAAAATTGTTTCTCTTCCTTTCTTTTTCTTCCAATAAGTTTAAAAAAGTCATTTTTAACTAAAACATTAAAAGTCCTAGTGTTTCTAAAAATGACTCTGTCTTTTATTTTTTCTTTGCGTTGTAAAACCAATTAATTAAAATTGCCAATTAAATTGCGATAACTTTACGTCCTCTTTGTCTTCTTCTTCTTAATACTCTTCTGCCGCCAGGAGTAGCCATCCTTGCTCTAAAGCCGCTAACTCTTTGCTTTTTTCTTTTGGTTCCTTCTAATGTTCTTCTCATGATAAATCTCCTTAATTACAGTCTTCTTGAGCTAAACTCGATGATCTTGGCAACTTCAACTGGAGCTGGAATCTCTCCGCCAGCTGGAACACGTGTAAAGCATCCCGAGAAATTGGATTCTTCGAACTCAACATAATCCACTCTTAGAGCGTTTCCAATTGATTGCTCAACAGCGGGAGGTAATTTTTTAGATAGCTTAGCTGCTAACTTAATTTTTTGTTTAGCTTTAACTCTATAGCCAGGTTTATCAACCTTTGTGAAGATAATTTCTTGATCTTTGCCTTCTTCTTGCTGGTCTTTGGGCAAAAGCTTTTGTACAAAGATGTGGCCATGAATAACCATTTGGCGAGCAGCTGGCAAGCTGGGAGCTAAACCGAGTCTGTAGACGAGATTATCTAATCTAAATTCAAGAATTTGTAAAAGTGCTTCACCGGTATCAGGAGCTTTAACTGCTTTGGCGAAGTAATTTCTAAATTGTTTTTCAGAAATACCGAAACATGCGCGAAGTTTGTTTTTATTAAAAAGGCCTTTGCCGAATTCGGATTGTTTACCTTCTCTTTTCTTACCGTGCATTCCAGGTCTACTGGTGCGCTTAACATTGGATGGTAATCCGTTAATAGGTCCAAATCTGCGAACTAACTTTTTTTTCTTTTTAAAGACGTAACGAGCCATAACCTAATTATTCGTAAAATGTAGAACTATAAGAGTACAGTCTTTAAGGCTTCTGTGTCAAATTTAACAAGAATATTTTTTATTATTTTCAACTATTTTTAAGATTTTGAAACTTGTTGGCTGCAAGTCCGTCCGAGTTTTTATTAGAGAAAAATAAATTTCTTGCTTTCCTCTTACGTTAATTTCTACTCTTAATCCTCTTCTGGTGGTCTAATTAATGATTTGGTACTTTGTAATTCCGTTTTTTGGTTTAAGCTGGTCATTTGTTGGTGACCTTTGGATGAGTCTTGTCTCGACTTTGCTTTTTGTGCTTGTTGGTCACTCTGCACCCTCCACAAAAGAATCCATGAAGACTTTACGCAAAAAAATGAATGAATTAAACTCCCAAAATTCTGATGATGAAACTCAAGAAAGGGGCATAAATAAAATGCTGGCTAATTTCATTAAGATGTTTGTAATCACTTTATTACTTTGCGCTGTATTTTTTGTTCTAAAACTCATTTTTAGATTTGAGTTTTATGATCTAGTCTCTATAATCGAAGAGTGCTTAAGTAGGCCGTATATAAAACTAACTTTAATGTTTTGCATTAGTTTATGGCTGGGCGGTTTAGTTAGAGAAATAAACATTGCTCTTCCAAAGCGTCGTTTGAAGGTTAGTTGATTTTAAAATAAAAAATTAAATTAAGCAGCGTTACGTACAGCTTCTCTTGCTAAACGAGCATTTAATCTTGCAGGTTTTGTCTCAACATCTAATCCACCAGGTGTTCCAACTCCAGCTTCTACTAAATGTCCAGCCTGTTTAGCTAACTGCGATTTCCAAATTGATTCACTGTTATTTCTTCTGTTCGAAGTTCTATTCGGTATGGTTTGAGAAGTTGAGGTGTTAGAGAACGAACTTGCAGGATAAGCAATTCTTCCTTCTTGCCTTAAAGCTCTTTGTGCTTGAATTAATCTTTGAGTTGCTAAAGCCTTTTCTTTATCACTAGCGAAAGCTGCTTTCCATTCTTTGAGTCCTTGTGTAGCTCTTTGTCTTTCTGTTGATTTGTCAGTTTCTAAACTCTCTACTGGAGCTAATGATAAAGGCTTTATATGTGATGCTAATTTTTCTGGTAAAACAAAAGCCGAATTATTTGCTCCAAATGAAGCAGGTAATAATCTTCCTTCAGAGATAGGAGTTCCTGTATCTTCTGCAGTTAATCTAAAAATGCCTCCAGCTGCTTGAGCTGGTCTATTTGGTATGCCTCTAATTTGCATAGGCTTAAAAAATAAACGATAGTACAAAAGTAAAATAATACTTTTAAAATAATAACACTAAAACATACAACGGTTCTTGCAAAATAATGTCTGAAGACAAAATTTTAACAAATACTTCCAAAACTCCTTTGCTTCAGCTGGTTGGAAGATACAGCAGGGTCCAAGAGGGACAAACTTTTATTGACGAAAGCTTTGATATGCACGTAATCGCTATCGACGAAGAGGACGACTGTTTATTTGTAGACTTTGATTCTTGTCCCGAATGGATGAAGATAACCAAGAATCACAATAATGAAATTATAATTGCAGAAAAATACCTTATAGACCCAGAGACAATGATTTATAGAGTTATTTAACTAATGGTGCGGATTTTTAAAAGACTGAGAAACAAATGATGATAAGAGATCTAGGAAAAATAAAAGAATATCTTTTTAAAAAATTTTGAGAGGGAGGTTACAAGGGGCTTACCGCCAGCCAACTATTGTCTGTTGGGCATCCCCGCTCCCAAAAAGGAAAGTGTTTGCGCGACGACCCGAACCCTCTATTTTTCTGGAGGTACACCCGTCCAATGCGCCGTTAAAAATCCTGATTCTCGAAGGCGTATTTCGTTGATGTTAGACACTTTTTCATTGTGTCAAACACTCAACATTAGGTATGTTTTAAGAGAATTATTTGACAGACTCGGCGCCAGCTACAATTTCCGAAATCTCTTGAGTAATAGAAGCTTGACGAGCTTTATTGTATGTAAGTGTAAGCTGGTTTATTAAAGATTTGGCGTTATCGGTAGCAGCACTCATGGCGTTAACCCGGTTAGAGAGTTCGCTAGCCCGACCGCTTAAGAGAGCTTGATTGAGTTGATTCTTTAAATAAAGCGGAATTAAATATTTTAAGACTTCCAAAGAACCAGGTTCAAATAAAATCTCTTCTTTTTGTTTGAGCTCTTGGTGATTGCTTTCAGCACCAGATGTAAAAGGCGCTAACTTGATTAAGCTTGGATTTGACTTAATCATGGAAATAAAATGGCTGTAAATAAGCTCAACTGATGAAAAGGAAGATTCTAAAAATTGTTCTTCTAATGTTTGTGTTACTTCACTGATTATCTCTGTGGGGATAAAAACCGGAAGCTGTCCGTATTTTTTGATAATCTCGCAATTCTTGAGGTGCTTTTGAGCATAAGAAATAGCTTTAATGCCAAATAAAATCAGACTAACAGTTTTGCCTTCGGCTTTGTAAGCTTCTACTTTAGCGTGCAAAAACTTAAATAATTGTGAGTTGTAAGGGCCACACAGGCCTCTGTCTGAAGAAATAACAATTAAACAAACTGAATTCTTAGCTGCATTTGGTCTTGCCAAGACAGGCAATTCACTTTTGTCTAGGCTAATAAAATCTATGTTAGGAAGAGTTTTTTGAATTAAATTTGAAAGTTGATCATTGTATGCTCTTGCGCTGTTGATGGCGTTTTGTACTTGCTTAAGCTTGATTATAGAAATCAGCTTCATGGACTTGGTAACTTTTTGTGTATTTTGAACCGCTCTGATTCGGGTTTTTATGTCCTTTTTACTCGGCATTTTTACAATTCAACTACAATTCAACTAAATTTTCTTGATCAAATTTTGAACGTATTGATTCTATCAGTTATGCTCTAACAATATAAATAAGAATTTAAAAAATATGAAATTGGTTCAGGCTGTTGCGCTTTTAAGACAAATCCCAAGAAGAGAAGCATCCAAGTTAATAGACGATGAAATGGTAAAAGTGAACGGTCAACCCGCCACGAGCTATTCTTTAGAGATCGATGAAGAGAGAGATTCAATCGAAATTGGTAACCGAAAATACAATATCAAAGTAAAAAAGAACAAGCTCTTTGCTTATTACAAGCCTAAAGGCATTATTAGTACTTTGGCCGAAGGGAAAAATACCTTGTTGCCAGTTGTACAAAAAATGGGTACCCCTAATTTAAAACCAATTGGCCGCTTAGATGCTGAATCCGAAGGCTTATTGCTTTTGACCAACGATGGAGATTTTATTAATTCTATTCTTCATCCTTCCAAACATGTGCCTAAAATTTATAAAGTAATTGCCTCCGGATTCAAAGATCCAGAGCAAAAAAGAGCTTTAGCTGCTCTTGTAAAGTTAAGAAATTTCTCGGTTGACAGAGAAAGGGTAACCTTTGAAGTTGAGCTTGAAGAGGGCAAAAATAGGCAAGTGCGAAGAGCTTGTTCGGCAGCGGGAATGCATGCTGAAAAACTTGTTAGAATCTCCATCGGAGCGGTTCAGTTGGGAGATTTAAAACCAGGCAGTTGGATAGAAA
>JANRMG010000223.1:0-3139 GCA_033761855.1 Candidatus Caenarcanales bacterium | reverse complement strand
GGCATTTTCACCTACTCGAAAGAGGAGGATTCCTATTCAGCAACCCTAGATGGTCACATCGATCAAGAGGTTAAAGAAAGAAGGAAAAACGAGCTTGCTCTTGTGCAGCAAGAATCACTTGAGCAGCACATGCAAAAGTATGTTGGCAAAACTCTGAGAGTGCTCGTAGAGGGGCACCACCCAGACTCTGAGTACTTACTGCAAGGAAGATTTTACGGTCAATGCCCTGAGATCGATGGAGTTGTCATCATCAATGACTGGCGTCATGTAAAGCAAATAGGGGAATTTTACGATGTGAAGATCACTGAAGTTGCAGGATACGATCTGGTCGGAAGAGTGCTTGCTCCTAAACACATAAAACCTCGATTGAGTCTTGTGTAATGAAGTATCAACCGATTATGGCAGCCTCTGGATATGTTCTCTCTCAAGACAAAAAGCAGGTGCTCATGCTCCATCGCAACGCAAGAGAATCTGACGATTCTCTTGGTAAATGGATGGGAATCGGTGGAAAAATGGCTGCCGATGAGGACATCGTTACCTGTTTAAAAAGAGAAGCTCTAGAAGAAGCGGGCATTATTTGCACAAAATTTCGCCTTAGAGGAACGATTAACTGGACCGGATTTGGCCCGAGGGCTGAAAATTGGTTTGGGTTTCTTTTTTTAATCGAAGAGTACAGCGGTCTCATAAAAACCTCCAACCCAGAGGGCACGCTCCACTGGGTCCCCACAGAAGAGATCTATTCACTGAACCTCTGGAAGGGAGATCTACATTTCTTGCCTCTTCTATTCGACGAAGATCCTCGCGTCTTCCACGCTCATATGGCTTATGATCAAGATGAAGTAGCGCTTTGGCGTTTTGAGCGCATTTAGCGCTTTGTATACCGATCGTGATTCAAAAATCGGTTTTTAGCAAGGAACTGCCAGGAATTTAAAACAGGCTTAAGCTGGCGGCGAAGCAGCTCATGTTAAATAACATGGGCGATGGAGTCGGTTTTAAATTCCTGAGCTTGTGACGAAGCAAAAAGCCAATTTTTGAATCACGATAGGTATATCTTTGAGCGATTACATTTCTAAGATTTGGAGGGAAGAAAGGGCTCCTTTTTTCGAATCGGGGTCCTGGATTCTCTCTATATGGTTTTTAGCAAATTCAAATTGTTTTGCAATAAGAGCTTGATGCACTATCTGAACAATAGCTTGATCTTTTCGATAAGACGACTCTATCCTGGCTGCAAAATCTAAAGCTAAATCAAAGCGATTCTCATGAGCTAATATAAAAACTAAAGAAAAGATCCCAAGATCTACTGTATGTGGATTTGATACAAAATGTAATAATAGGTGTAGAGCTCCATGGAAATCCTCTAGAACTTTAGAAATGTAGTGATTGATTGTTAAAATCAAGCTATCTCTATGATTTTGGTCTTGAAAAGATAGAACAAATCTCAGCGCTGCTTCAATATGTTCTAGAGAGGAAGGTATGTTGTATATTTGGTTTGAAACTGAATGAGAAGGTAAGAGCACTGCTATTTCAGATAAATTAGAAAGATCTTTGTTTCTAATGAAGTAAGACGCCATGTCAAAGGCCAAGTCAATTCGAACCGACTCTTCGGACACAAGCTTCGCTTGATCTATAGCTTCTAGCAATAAATTTTTTTTGTAGAGAGATTCGACTATTTGTGTGAAAATCAATGTTTCATAGGAATTGCCTAAATTGAGGCTAGCTAAACGAATGGCTTCTGGAAAATTTTCTTCTATGCAAAGCTTCCGTATCTTTTCAAGAGCTAAAACACCCGTGTTTTCTGGTTCAGAAAATGATGGTAGACTCATTAATTGCTCAGCTGCATTGGATACTCCTAAAGAATTTGCAATTTCTAGTATTTCATTGATAATAGACTTTTTAAGATGCAAAGTTGTAAATCTGTCTAATAGATTCGAGACAGTTTTATAACTACATTTTTTGAGCATATGGTGAGCAATAACGTAAAATAAGCTATCTCTAATCTTACTATTTGCAACCTGGCCAGCAAAATAAATAGCTTTTTGAAAACATCCAAGCTCCGCAAGAGTGACGACTGCTACTTGAACTGAAGTTAGTTCATTCAATGTAGATTTCTGTAGTACTTTAATACTTTGGAGTATGTAGTTGTAAGTAAATGCATTTGGCATCAAGAAAGGGGAAGCAATGATTGCAGGACTTGTGTTTCTTTTCAAGTAGGGCAGTAAGTTTTGTTGAAATTGTATTGCGTGCTCTCTGAGTTCACGAAGATTAGAGACACCTTCTGTATTTAGTTTAATTTCTTGCATTCTACTGAAAGAAGAGTGCAACTGATTCATAAATTGGCCAAGCCCGTGGCTATACAGCTTTAGGCATCCATCAGTAGTAAGTATTTGAAAACGCTTGCTTACACAGGCGAGTTCCGCTAAATCCCTTTCTAAGTATGATAAAATTTTAAAATAAGTGTCAGTAGGTAAATTTGATAACATTTTATGTCACTAGGAAATTTTAATAACATTTTATTTTCACTAAATTATAAATAAACAAACGATTATTGTAAACAATTATCTCAATAAATAACGAGATTGTCTTTATACCAATCGTGATTCAAAAATCAATTTTTTGCTTCGTCGCAAGCTCATTGACCTTGCCCCTCTTTTAGGCCCAACACTAATTAGACGTTCCCGTTTTTAACAACTCCTTAGCCCCCACTCCAAACTCATTAGGAGTCTGTCCTCTAAGAGCTGAGTGGGGCCTGCTATAATTGTATTCCTGTCTCCAAGCTCCTATGAGCATTCTGGCATCCTTGAGGCTTAAAAACCAGCTCTCATTTAAGCACTCATCCCGAAGCTTTCCGTTAAAGCTCTCTATATTTCCATTCTGTTAAGGCTTTCCAGGTGATATGTACCTCCAAGATTGTCTATTTTGATGACACCACTGTAACACTGCATTTGAGGTAAATTCGCTACCATTATCACTGATAATCTCTTCAGGATCTCCAAATTCTTCAATAGCTTCTTCAAGGGCTTTCACAACATTTTTGCCAGATAATGAAGTGCCTACAATAACCTTTAAACATTGCCTTGTGTATACATCTATGATCGGTAACATCCTGATTCTTCGACCATCTGCAAGAGCATCGCTCACA
>JANRMG010000222.1:0-4109 GCA_033761855.1 Candidatus Caenarcanales bacterium | reverse complement strand
TTGCTATTAATGAAGGAATTTTATTGACAACCATATTGATATTTATTTGTTTAATAATTAAATGCTAAATCATCATTGGAAGAGTCTTTAAGTACTCTAACAAACAACTAACAAATATTTTATCTTTACTTAATTATTGAAAAAAATTTCTTCACCATTACTGTTCATCTCTTTATCTTTAACATCTTGGTAATCCATAACTGTGCTACAGCTTTTAGAGAGCGTTTTGGTAAGTTCCAATCTTTCTGGCTTGGAACAATGAGGGGTTAAATAAAGCTGAGAAGGAGGCAATTGGCTCCAAAGTGTTCCTTTATGTTCCGAAGGGTGGAAGTTAATTTTTACCATGGAATAAAATGGTTGAGCGGATTCACTTATATCTCTGTAAGCCTGGAGTGAAACCGGACGAAGCAGAACCAAACCCGCAAATTGTTTCCATTTAACCAATACGCCCGAAGGGTTAAGCTTAATTAAACAGTCGGGATGTAATGTAATTTGTTCTTCCGAAGAGGCTTTAATAATTCTAGAAACTGGGATGTTTGATGGGGGCTGACAATTGCCTATCCAGTTGTCGATCGATTTTATATTATGTTTTGCAAAAGCCCTCACCAAATGGTCGCCTGCAGAATAACGAGTGTTGGTGTTGCAAATAAAAACTTTCTTATCCCCTTTGTATTCAAGTAAAACAGCTTCATAAGTTTTATGCGAAAAAGACTTAATCTTTAGAGTTGGCTCTTGGTGGGCAAAAAAGCTAAAGAAAAATAATAAGCTGGTCGCAGCCATGAAATAATGCTTGGCCACGCGGTTTTTCCAAAAAAAGGCAATGTATACAGTCAGCAAGTAGAGCCAAACTGTAAACAAAAATGTTGGTCTTTCAACTGCAAGACCCGAAGAGGGAAGCAAGTCCATAAGATTTATAAAGCTGAGCAAAAGCTTAATTAAAAGACTGTTTACAAGCTCAATTCCGGAGGCAAGTAGCCATCCAACGGGCGATAGCATACTTACTAAGCTTGCTGCCAAACCACCAAAGAGGATAAAGCTACTTAGCGGTACTGCAATTAAATTTGCTGGTAAAAAATAAAGAGGCACATTCTGGAAATAAAAGATTTGAACCGGAAAGACCAAAATCTGAGCCGCGAGAGAAGCTGCCAGAGGTTCTGCCCAACTGCGCGGTATGAAGATCATTTTGTCGGTGATTTTGTTAGTCCAGAGGATGATTCCAAAGGTCGCTAAGTAAGACAACTGAAAACCAATATCGCCGATTGAATTCGGCTCCCAAAGAAGAGTTAGGCACAAACAAAAGAGCATAACGTTTAATAAATTTGCCTTTTTGTTCGCCAATCTGCCCACCAACACAAGCGTTGCAAGCATCCAAGCTCTGGTTATGGACGGAGTCCAAGCGGCGAGGAAGGTATAAAAAGTAATAAAAAATAAAAGCAGCGAGATTCTGCTCCAGTTGGGCAATTTGAAAAATGACAAAAGATAGCTAAAGAAAAAAATCAAAGCCGTTAAATGTAGTCCAGAAGCGGCAAAAACGTGTGAAACGCCTAGATTTTTTATTACCTGCGAGGTTTTATAATCAAAGTTGCGGCTGCCGGAGTTACCAAAGAGGGTTTTTTGCATGAGAATAAGCTCGTTGTTCTTTAGAAGCGCTTGGTGGATGTTTAAAAACTGTGTTCTTGCTTCATAAATAGTCCTGATGAGTTTGGAACGGAAAGATTCTTTTTCTAACAATTTAATCGCTTCAGCGGAATTGAGCTTGTAATAAATGTTTTGAGCCCTAAAGAAATTCTTTTCATTAAAAGAGCTGTTTTTATTTTCTGGTGCAGGAAGATTAAGTTTACCCGAGAAATAAACCGTGTCTCCGGCCTTGAAAAGAGAAGAATTGGCTTTGGTTTTAACTTGAATTTTGCCAAGTTCTTCATTAAAAACCACAAAAGCCGAAACCCCATGAGATTTTTCGGTCGGAGGTTCCAAAATGACAGCTTCTATGCAGATTGGGAGGGCTTTTGTAAGTTCCGGCAACTTATTTTCTAATTTTATCTCTCTGAAATTAACGTTCCAGAGGCTCAATAAAAATAATCCGCTAAGCATAAGGTTGTTTTAAAAATTAATTTCTTGGATTTCTCTTGCAGAGCACAAACTAAAACAATTGTGCCTACAAAAATAAAAAATATTAAGGCAATTAAGACTGAAGAAACTTTATACCAAGCTAAACCGCTGCCTAGTGCGATAGAAGCGGCTGCGAGTAGTAAATAAACTTGCATAAAGCTTTAAGATCAAAGCAAAACTTTTCAGTAATATAGCTTTAAATCTTTGCATTTGTCTATATAACCCTGTCATCCTGACGAAGGTCAGGATCTCTTTCTTTATGCTTTTAGCAAATTAATTGAGCAAGTAGATCCTGAAACAAGTTCAGGATGACAGAATTCACATTTTAGAAACTAGTAAGCGCGTCCTATGTATACTCTAGACGGTGAAGGTGAACCTGAAACTATGCACTTTCCGTCCGGATCAATGGCCTCAAAGGGTTTAATACGAATGGTGGCTTTGGTTTTTTCTTTAATTTGAGCTTCGTGCTCTGCGCTTCCGCACCAGTGGGCTCTTAAGAAGCCGCCTTTTTCATCTAAGACTTTGTTTATATCGTCGAATGAATCGATGTCGCGGGTGTTTTCTTCTCTCCACTGTTTGTTTCTTTCAAGCAGTGCATCTTGAATATCATCCAGTAAAACATTAATCCGCTCACCCAATCCGATTCTTGGAATGTCTTTTAATTTAGTTTGGGTATCGCGGCGGGCTAGTTCAACTACTTTGTTTTCAACATCGCGCGGACCAACTTGCACTCTTAAAGGCACTCCTTTAAGTTCCCAATTGTTAAATTTAGCCCCAGGAGTGATTTGATCGTTGTCGTCAAATTTAACTCTAATGCCAAGCTGCTTCAGTTCAATGAAAATCTGGTCACATTCTTGCATAACGTTTGTTTTCTGCTCTTCATTTTTATAAATTGGAATTATAACAACCTGAAAGGGAGCGACTCTTGGTGGCAGTATTAAGCCTTTGTCATCTTGGTGCCCTAGGATAATAGCTCCAATTAAGCGGGTAGAAACTCCCCATGAGGTTAAATGAACCGATTCAAGCTGATTATCTTTGTTTTGGTATTTGATTCCAAAAGCTTCAGCAAAGCCTTGCCCCAAATGATGGGAAGTTCCAGCTTGAAGAATTTTCCCGTCGCGCAAAAGGATTTCTAAAGAATAAGTTTTGTGGGCTCCGGCAAAGCGCTCCGAATCAGTTTTTTCGCCTACCACTGGAGATAATGCCAAAATGTTGGTCATTAAATCATAATAAACGTTAAGCATGCGGCGGGCCTCGCGATTGGCATCTTCAGCGGTAGCGTGGGCAGTGTGTCCTTCTTGCCATAAAAATTCGGTGGTGCGTAAAAAGAGTCTGGTTCTCATTTCCCATCGCACAACGTTGGCCCATTGATTAATTGAATAAGGCAAATCGCGCCATGAGCGAATCCACTTAGAGAACATGTGGTAAATTATGGTCTCTGATGTTGGCCTCACCACGAGAGGTTCTTCGAGTTTTTGTCCACCAGCATGGGTAACAACCGCGCATTCAGGCGCGAATCCATCGATGTGATCGGCTTCTTTTTTTATAAAACTCTCTGGAATAAAAAGTGGGAAATAAGCGTTTTGATGACCACACTCTTTGATTCTTGCATCTAATTCTTTTTGAATTAATTCCCAAATTGAGTAACCATATGGTTTGATTACCATACAACCGCGCACGGGTGAATAGTCGGCAAGATCCGCTCTTATTGCTAAATCTGACAGATCGACTATTTCTTTATTGGTTTCAATTTGGCTATTCATCGCGCTATTAATAACAGTTTAGATTGACAAATTAACTAAATAATAAAGTCTAGAATAGTTCTTTGCCCTCAATAGAGGCTTAAATGAATCAAAATTTTGGGTAAGAATACAAGACTAATGAATCATAACATGAAAATTTAAGACAATCTAAAATTTGTCGGTTGGCAATTCAAATTTAGTCTTTAACCTGATTTAAAGACCTTGTTAAAGTCTCTGAGGCTTAATAGAATTTTTTCT
>JANRMG010000221.1:0-2439 GCA_033761855.1 Candidatus Caenarcanales bacterium | reverse complement strand
TTACTTATTAATATTAAAAGGTAATCAAGGGAGGATTGCAATTTCATCTTATCTTGAAGAGAGTCTTCCCAAGATTCAAGACAATATCATTCAGTGGTTCAAAGATTTAGATTTAGGTGAAGAGCCAGAGAAGAGAGTATCAAAAGGAAGAAAAGAGTTGTTGAGATCTTTGATCAAATGGCTCAAAGTTAGTGACGATGAAAAAATACCTTCCCGACTGTCTTTGGAGTTGTTTCTATCTGTTATTAGGGGATCTCCATTACCAAGAAGCATTCTTGTTATGGCTTTGGAGAGAATCATTCAGGAGAAAGAGCATATCTATTCAATTCATATTAGAAGGCTAGCTCTTTTGAAAGCTTATTTACTCAAAAAAGATCGAACATTCTATTCACAAGTTCTTGAAGGAAAACAAATGAATTTAACCACAGCTCAATCTACAGAACAGGAACAAGCTCATTTAGCTTTTCAACTTGGAAGATTATTTAAATTGCTTACAGATGTTCAGTTTCATGCAACAAGTAATGATGGCGCAGTATCGAAATTTTATGGAATGGCTTGTTCACAGACAAAGAAGACCTTTGGCTTTTTGCTTGAGAAACATCAGAAAGTGTATTTAAAAAAACTTAAAAGAGATAAAACAGGACTTGCCATAAATAGAGATAAAAGAATTTGTGAATTATTAAATGGTTTCTTGCAAAATGAGAATTACCAACTAGAGAAGACTATACCGAATTCATTATCTTCAGAGGAAAAAGCTCTTTTTGCTTTGGGTTTTTATCGTGAGCAAAAAGAGATACAAGATGCAGCAGAGGCCGTAAGACAAAAGAAAAATAATGACACTGATAATCAACAGAAGGGAAACTAAACTATGTTAAACAACCGCTATGAATTTGTACTTTTATTTGATGTAAGTAAAGGTAATCCAAATGGAGATCCAGACTCTGCTAATCAACCAAGAACAGATTTTGAAACTGGTAAAGGATTAGTTACTGATGTTTCAATTAAAAGAAAAATTAGAAATTATGTTTCTACTCAAAAACAAGACAACCCACCATTTGAAATTTATGTAAAAGAAAAAGGTATTTTAGTTAATGAGCAAAAGAAGGCTTACAAAGCTTACATGAATGAAAAGCCTGAAGAAGGTGAAGGTAAAGAAGATTCCCTTATAGAGAGAGCTAGGAAATGGATGTGTGAAAATTTCTTTGATATTCGTGCTTTTGGTGCAGTTATGACAACTGGAAAAGTTAGTGAAAAAGACAAAAAAGAATATAAAGAGTATTTGGAAAAAAATAAGGAGATTGCTCAATGGAATTGTGGACAAGTAAGAGGTCCTGTTCAGCTTGGGTTCGCAGAATCGATTGATCCAATTGAGCCAATGAATGTAACCATTACAAGGGTCGCTTTAACCAATGCTGATGACACAAAGCGTGGAGCTAAAATTGTTGAGGAAGGAGGGGATACTGAAACTGCCTCATCTAGTCAGTTTGGTAATAAATATATTGTTCCTTATGGTTTGTATAAGGCTCATGGTTTTATTTCACCAAATCTTTGTAGGAATACAGGCTTTTCTAACAACGACCTAAAACTCCTCTTCGAAGCTCTCGAAAATATGTTTGAAACAGATCGTTCCGCTTCGCGAGGAGAAATGGCAACCCGCAAACTAATCATCTTCGAACATAACTCCGCTCTCGGCGAAGCACCAGCCCACAAATTATTCGAAAAAATAAAAATCGAAAAGAAAAAAGAACTTGAAAAGAAAAACGAACCACCCCGTGAATTCGCTCACTATGAGATTAACTTTGAAGGCAACGATAAAATTTCGGAAGCGCTTCAGTCAGGTAAAACAGTAATCACTATTTCTGTTAAAAGTGAAGATGATTTACAACTAGCTGAAAGCCCTGAATGGAAGAAATAAACCATGCAAGAAATAATCACCAAAGAAAACTACTCTCAACCAGTACAAAAACTATTTGAATTAGCTGAACCAACTGATAAATGGGCCGAGTGGAATGATTATTTAAATTTAGGCATCGGCTCAGAACATACAGATGAGCTTCTGAAAATATTAAATAATTACTCCGAGATTACATTTTGCGAAGTAACCCTTGAAAACGGTTGCATCGATTACCCCTATTCTTATACTCCTCAGTATGCATGGCGTATCTTGGCTCAGCTAAAAAAACAAAAAGTCTTGCCTCTTGTAGTAAAAATAGCGGAAGAAGATCCTGACGAGGATTCGATTTGTTCTGATTTGAGTACTATAGTTTTAACTCTTGGTCCTGACTGTATTGATCAAGTTGATGACTTGTTAAGTACTTATATTGCCAAAGCAACAAGCCAAGAGTATGACCTGAATTGCGGCATTTTTATGGAATTATCGAGTGGTATAGAAAGAATAGGAAAGTCTTATCCCGAAGCTGTTAAACAGTGCGTAGAGAT
>JANRMG010000220.1:0-2047 GCA_033761855.1 Candidatus Caenarcanales bacterium | reverse complement strand
GATGTTTTCCTTTCCGCCCAATACGAGGTAAACATTGTCCAGGATATATTGAGCTAACTTGGTGTATTTGGGATCAAATTCTATGATCTCGGTGGCTGCAATTACCTGATCATATATTTTGGCAGGAGTTCCTGTGAATTTTTCAAAATTATCCAGAACAAAAAAGTTAGCTTTTCCTTTGGAGGCATCTGTCAGAAGGTTGACCGCCTCAAAAGCATGAGCTTCGTTTTCCACTACATAATAGTTCATGTAGGGTTCCAGAAAATTCTCTATAGGAATCCTGTACCTTTCGTCGCAGGTAATGATGTCTGAAAGGAGCGGTGCGTCTTTGCCCCAGGATGAGTTTTTCTTGAGAAATTTGATGGCTTCAGGAAAACCTTCCAGGTTGTCTACCAGGGATTTGGTAAGATTATATTCGTTTTGCCGGGCGTCAAGTTTTCTGTGTACCTGTGTTTTCTCGTCCTTGATGCGCTCAAGCAGGTGTTCGGTGGAGTATATCTTTTTTTGTAATTCATCTTCCAGGGACTTAAGCTTTTCGAGCTCGCCTTGCCTGTCTTCCAGCTGGCCTTCCAGATAATCCAGCTTTGCTTCAAAGTCTGAAAGATTGGCGCTATGGGCTGATGAGTCTGATGTTGCTTTGTCCAGTTCCTGTTTTAATGTGGAAAGCTGTATTTGCTTAATTTCTAAGGCTTTTGTAAGCTTATAATATTCGTCTTGCCTGGCCTTGAACTGGGTGTTGATTTGGCCTGACTGTTGCTGAAGGGCAGAAGTTTTTATTTTTTGCTCTTCGTATTCGGCTTTTAGGGAACCAATTCTTAGCTCTGTTTCAGCAAAAATCTTCTCCGCACTGGTGAGCTCGTTTTGTAAACTCTGTATACTGAACTCGGCCCTTTCATTACTTTTTTTGTCCTGATCAATCTGACTTTGAAGGTTGGCCGTCTTATCGTTCAGGTATCTCAGCCGTTCATTTTTTATTTTATGCTCGCTTTCGTATTGACGAATCTTATTGATGTGTTCGTTCAATGCTTTTTGTCGGGAAGCGAGTAACTTTTCTTTGCCTAGTAGTGTTGTTTTTTCTTTCTCTAAAAGGGCGTCTTTTTCGGCAATGAGTTTAGTTAGATTAAGTTTTTTGTCTGATTCTGCTTCTATCTTAGAGTTGATATCCAACAGGCTGGTCCTGTTTCTTCCGATCAATTTGCGGGCAAGCCGGGCGCTTAAGCTTTTGTATTCTTCTTTTAGTTTAAAGTAGGTTTCGGTTTGTTTTGCTTGCTTTTCTAACGATTTAAGATTTTTATTGATTTCGAAAAGGAGATCTTCGACTCTTTCCAGATCTTTGTCTGTGTCTTCCAGCCTTTTGAGGGTCTCTTTTTTCCTGATTTTAAATTTTGAAATTCCCGCAGCTTCTTCAAAAAGGCCCCTTCTTGAGTTGTCTTTGTCGTTGAGAATATCATCCACCATTTTAAGCTCAATAATGGCATAGCTGTCGGAGCCGATTCCGGTATCCAGGAAAAGATTGTTTATGTCTTTGAGCCGGCATGTGATTCCATTTAAAAGATATTCACTTTCTCCTGTGCGGTAGTATTTTCTGGTAATGGTTACTTCGGAGTATTCAGTAGGAAGAAGATTCTTCGTATTACTAAAGGTAAGGGATACTTCTGCAAGTTGGGTAGGTTTACGGTTTTTGGCGCCATTGAAAATGACATTTTCCATTTTGTCTGAGCGCAGCGCTTTGGTCTTTTGTTCACCCAATACCCATCTGATAGCGTCTACAACGTTTGATTTTCCACAGCCATTGGGCCCTACAATTCCCGTTATACCCTCATCAAAATTGATAACCACCTTGTCCCCAAAGCTTTTGAAACCTTTAATCTCTAGTTTTGTTAACTGCATGTAGTTGGAATTTTTCCCGGGAGGACAAAAATATGATTTTAAAATTGATTAATGAAAAGGTGGAGGGGGATGGAAATCTACGACCAGAGGATAAAAAGTTAAAAGGGTGAGTCTCTCATCTTCTGATCTCATTAATTCATTAATTCCAAAATCCTGA
>JANRMG010000219.1:0-3691 GCA_033761855.1 Candidatus Caenarcanales bacterium | reverse complement strand
TAGCCTGCTTCCCTTTTGCACAACCATCATGTCTTCAAGCTCTGGATAAGATTTTATTTCTTGCAGAGTAATTGGTTTTTTAAAGATTTTATCTAATTTAATGTCAACCATCATCCAGATTGGTTTTTCGAGAGTTGCCTTCGGGTCAAAATATTTGCTTTTACTGTCATATTGAAAATGGTCTATATAAGCTTCTTTTGCAACATGTGCTGTTCCAAAGATGCCGACAGGCTCTATAACACTGTGATATATAAAAACTTTATCTCCAACTTTCATATCGTTTTTCATAAAGTTACGAGCCTGATAGTTCCTTACTCCTTCCCAGTGAGTTGTTTGGTTGGGTAGTTTTTCGAGATGAAAAATGGAGAAAGTACCGGGCTCTGTTTTCATGAGCCAATATCTGCAGTTAGACATTTTTAAAAATGCGGTTTAACTTTTTGTTGTTTTTATTTTAACTACTTTACTTGTTTTTCTTCCAAATAAACAGAATTTATGAGCCAACTCTTTGAAATTCATTGGCTGGATGAGCCAAGAAAGAACGTTCTGGATATTTGTAGCAAATTTGCTTAATAACCCCGGCCATTTCAAGAGCCGCAGGAGTCATTAAGTGTTTAGGTTTACTTGCAAGTCCTACTGTACGGAAGATTCGAATATCTTTTAATGGAATCCTTTTTACCAAACCTAAAGAAAGCTCATGAAGAACGGCTGTTGGAGGCAAAATTGTAACGCCTTCTTTTGAGTAAATTAAAATATTTTTGACTGAGCTGATCCTATCGACTTCAATCGAGGGTATTGGACAAAATCCTCTTTGTTCGCAGGCATCGTTAATAACACGTCTTAAGCCATTAGAATTGTTGGCTAAAATCCACTGATAGCTATTTAATTCCACAAGATTTAAAGTAGTTATATCCGATTGTGCCAAGGGGTGGTTGTTGGATACGATTGCTTCAAGGTCCTCATCAAAAAGAGTTTCAACATTGGTTGAAGAATCCTCTTGAATTGGAAGAGTAACAATCGCTAAGTCCAAATCTCCGTTTTGCAGTTTTTGTATACTGTCGCTGGTAACTGCTTCGCTGGCTCTAACTTTTATATCAGGGAATTGTGCTCTAAATTCATGGATTAAATCGGCCATTAAAATGGTTGCCACGGTTGAAGACATGGCAATAGAAACTGTGCCTCTTTCTAATCCTCTTAGTTCTTCAATTACTTCTACGGCTTTGTCTACACTCTCCAGGACTTTAATAGCGCTTTTTCTGAAAAGTTCACCAGCTTCCGTGAGAGAAACTTTTTTGTTATCTCGGTTGAATAAAGGTACACCCAAAACAAATTCAAGATATTTAATTTGTTGGCTTATGGCTGGTTGCGCCACGTGGATTTCTTCAGCCGCTTTAGTAAAACTTAAATTATTAGCTACGGCAAGAAAGTATTCGAGCTGTTTAAGTTCTATCTTTCTCATAGATCAAAATAATTAATAAGAACCATAATAACTCATAAAATCCTTTAATGATAAGAGATCGATATTGAAAAAAATAAAATTAAATGTATGTAATTGGATTTAATTTCAAACTTAAACTTTGACCTTTTCCTCGCCTTGAGTAATGGCTTCAACTGAAGATTTGGCTGCAGTTGTTACGGGGAAGAATTTTTTCATGATCAGAGTTTGGGCAAGTTGAATAACGTTACTAACAATAAAATAAATAAAAACCCCTGATGGAATGGGTAAGAAGGCCATCATTCCTAAAAACATAACTGGCATAAGAGTCTGCATTTGTTTTTGCATTTCTTCTTGGGCCGGGTCTAGGCTTGGTGGCTGAGGATTGCTATCAATCATTAATTTGTTAGAGACCCAAAAACTAGCTCCCATTAAAACAACAAGTACTAAAACATCCCAATGTAATTGTTTGGTAATAGCGTCCCAAAGCCCAACTCTACCAAGATCTTGAATAAAGAAAAACTTTTGGTGAGCCCTTGTTTCATCAACGTGAAACTGAATATGAAACTTTTCTGTTTCTTTTAAGGCTTTAATAGTGGCTGTGAAAGGACTCTCTGAATTTTGAGAAAACTCTATGACTCCATCAGACCATTTATTTTGTTCTTTTTCTAATGAAGGAGCTTTGACTTGAGCAGGATTAGCGCCCTTTGCAAGAAGGTTCCAAACGGCAGTTTCTTTAGGTAAATCACCTTCTCCGAGGGTTTTATCAATTTTGAGTTTGTATTCTTCTCCCACTAAAAGTTTTTCAGGAATGTCTGAGGAAATTTTCAAACGAATGATTTTACCGTTGTGGTCAATGAAGTTGGCAGTATTGGATTTAAGTTTTTTGAGTGATGCCTGCTCTTTAGTTTGTACCTTGGCGGTTGCCTCTACCGGTATGTTCAAAACGCTTGGCTGAAAAGGTGGACCGCTAAAAGTCCAGTACAAAGCAATTAAAATTGGCAACTGAAGCACAGTTGGTAAGCACCCACCAAGAGGATTTATGCCCCCTTGAGTTTTATAAAGATTAGTGATTTGCTCTTGAAATTCTTTTTGAACTTCTTCTAACTTTTCCGGATTGGTTTCGTATTTCTTTTTTCTTTGTTTATAACGGTCTTGGATTTTTTCTAAATCTGGCTTTATCTTTGCCATTTGGGCCTGCATCTGCTGCGACATTTGCATTTGCTTGATTGAAAGCGGCAAGAGAACTGCCTTGATTACAACTGTAACCATAATGATCGACCAACCATAGCTTCCCATCAGTTGTCTGAAATACTCAAGAAGGGGAAGCATTACATAGTAGGTGATTAAGCTGAAATCCATAATTTTGATTTGTAGGGTTGAAAATGTTGAGAATAAGGTTCGAAAAGATCTTGAGACCTAATTGAAATATTTTACAGTAATAGTTGCCGATCTGAATTTATTAGATTGTGTAGATTGACAAGTTGCTTCATTTAAGGCACTGGATCATCGCCTCCCGACGAAAAAGGATGACAAGAAAGAATTCTTTTGATTGCTAGCTTCCAGCCTTGAAAGAAGCCGTACTTATTAATAGCTTCCAAAGCATAGTTAGAACAACTGGGTGTAAAGCGACAGATTGGAGGCTTCCAGGCAAAGAGCAATCTGTAGAGTTTGATTAATAGAATTGATAAAGTTTTAAACAAATAACTTCATTTTTTTAGTATGGTGCTTTTAAGCTCTGTGGGGGGCTAGCATGCTGAACCCCTACAAAATTTGTTATTTCACAAAAGTAAGAATTACTCCCTGAACTGCATTTTTCTCTAAAAACCCATCTGCTTCAGCGCGGCTTGAGAAAGCATGATTGGTTAAAACACGATACAACTTTTTATCGTCATCCGGGAATTGGTGAATGATTGTTTTAATGCCTTTATCGACAAGCAATTTATTTTGCATATCTTTAGCATAACTTTGTGTTCCAAAGGCTCCAAACTGTATTCCAAACTCTAAGTTCTTGGTACTGGTATTGCTTGCTTTAGTAACATTCGAAGTGGCAGTTGAAGTTTTTGCTGTACTACTTGTGGTCGAAGAAGTACTCACAGTCTTTAAAGTCGACTCGGAAGAGTTGATTGCAGGCATGATGATTCCCTGTTGAGGAGAAATGTTAGCCAAAGCGTTTTTAGCTTCAACTCTTGAGTTGTACTGAGAAATACTATTAACTCTGTAAACAGCCTTTTGATCGAGCCCTTTACCTGCTTCGAT
>JANRMG010000218.1:0-13891 GCA_033761855.1 Candidatus Caenarcanales bacterium | reverse complement strand
ATCTTGGCTGCCTCTGTCTTTTGCAGGAATTTGAAATAAAAAAATACGACCGAACTTATTTAGAAATAGCCTTCTCTCGATAAAAAAGTTTAAGTAAATGGGAGATTTCAAACTTTTTTCCCTCTTATGGTGGAGATTTTGCTTTCTTTGTCTCTCAAGCGAGCCAATATAGCCAAAAATCGTGGAATGACAAATATGGATATCCCTTATTTGGTTTGAGCCTATTTTTGGCTTCAAATTACTTATTTTGCGAATGCCTGAGAAAATCAATATTTTTAAGCAAGATCTGTTAACTGCTTTTCCCAATAGACAAATTGAAAGACAGTTAGATGCACGTCAAGGAGAAGGATACAGCGAAGGACAAAGTGAAAGAAAAGGTGAAGAAAGCAGAAGAGTAGCTTTGCCGCAGATTCTTGAAGAAATAAAACTTTTAAGTGAATCCAATAATAGTGCTGACAACCGCATTGAAGGCTTAGAAAACTTCGTAAAAGACAAAATTTCCAAACTGGAAAAAATCAACACTTACATTAATCTTTTAGAGAATCAAATTCAAGACTTTTCAGTAAATCAACAAAAAATTAATGAACAAAATTTTAAAAGCAGCAATTATATAGCTGAAAAACTTGATGATTTGATTGGATTAGTTGGGCCATTTAAAGAAAAAATTATTGAACATGAACAAAAATTAATCGCTCTTAATGAGTCAAGTGAAAAAAATAACCAAACAATAAACGAAATAAGACAAACAAAAGAGAGTTTGTTAGAGTCGATTAAGGCTTCTTTGGAAGCCAGCTTTGAAGAGAAGTTGCAGAAAATCGAAAATAAACTATCTGAGTTGCAAGGCGCCCAACAGCGAGAGATGCAAGATGTTCTTGAGTTTGCGCCTGAAATAGAAAAATTAAATAATAGAATCAATGCTGGAGAGCTTGAGTTAGAGGCACTTAAAACTTCCTTTGAAAATCAAAAAGAAAACCAAAAAGAAAATCAAGTTTCCTACTTTGATGGACAAATTGAACAGCAAATTGAAGAAATTAGAAATCTCAATCAAACAAGTAATGATGAGCTTTCTCAAAAAATTATTGGTTTGGATTCGCAGTTAATTTCAGTTAATCAAAGACTCGAAGCTTCTATCGAGGATTTGAACGGTAAATTTGTGGAATTCCAAAACAGAGTGGATCAGGAAGTTAAAAAGATTTTAGTCCCCCTAGGAAACGTTGGAGAGAAGCTTTACAAATACGATAAACAGTTTCAGCAACAAGAAGCTAGTTTTAAAGGCCTGGAAGCTCAGCTAGAGGACTTTGTTAATGCTCAAAACGAAAGTAGTGCAAATAACTTCAAAAAGTTTAACGAAGTGAATGCTGCGATCAAAACTTATCTTCCAGAGCAAATAGACAAAATTGTTCAAAAACAGCTCTTAAAGACTCAAGAAGAAAGCAATCACAATTATTCTTTGTCTGAACAAAAGCTTAAAAAGGTCGATTCCAAAATTGAAAGACTAGCGAAGTTGACCAAGCTTTCAAAAAATAAATTCAAAGGCGAGATTCAAGAATTAAGGGAGAATTCGACACTACAAACTTCTAGGCTTCCTTCTCTGATAATTGCTTTACTGGCTCTTTTAATGGTGGGACTGAATCTTTATATTCTTCAAAACAATCAAAAAGATCTTCAATTCATTCAATCCAAAATAGAGGAAAGAATTAAAGTTATACAAAATTTAGAAACTTTATCCATGCAGAAGCGCTCTTTCAATGAAAAAGAACAAACCAAAGAAATTGTCTTCCAGGAGAAAGAACAGTCTGGTAAAGCTAATAAAACTAAAAAACTAATTACTCAAAGAGTTAGTAAGCAATCTCCTCAACCCCTGGAAGCTTCTTCTGATCAGACTACTGTGCCAAACGCAAAAAAAAATAATTTATCCTCGGAGCTTTCCTCTGAGACTGTTATCCCTGAAAGCACAAATAAAAAATCCACTTTAGAAAACAATAAAGAAAAAAGCTTAGATTCCAATTCAATTTCTGTAAAACCCCGAGTAGAAGCTCCAAGTAACAAATCATCTTACAATGAGGTTTTTGCCAAAGCTTCTAGACTTTATAAAAACCGCGCAGATTAGATCAGTAATTTTAACTTCCAAAAATAAAGAAAAATTTACAAAAGCATCATGGGTAAAGCTTAACCAAAAGGGTATAGAGAAAGTGTGGAACTAAGTTTGTAAAATGCCTTCAAGAAATCAAATTAATATTTACAATCAAAAGCTTTCTCCAGCTTCAAAAGAGCCAACTCAGTCAGAGGCTGAAGTTAAAAATTTAATGCAGAATCAATTCAGTAATTTTAATTTAAATAATCAAAAGCCTTTTGTTTATTATTCAACAAGCTCTCTCAAACGCAAAAAAGAAAAATCAATCCACGAAGAAGTTGATTTTTGGAAAGAAGTTCAAAAAAGAGAAAATGAAAAAAATGATAAAGAAAAAACAATAAGTAATTTCGAAGAAAAACTTTCTTCTTTTGAAAAACCTTCTTTGAACAGCCAAAGAGGAGATAAATTTAAAAAAATCCAAGCTGCATCTCTCATAAAAAAGAGAAAAAAAAATAAATTTAATTTCTTGGATTCCTCGCTGAATAGCTTAATTCAAATAGTTGTTATGATTTGCAATTTATTGATTAGTTTTCAAATCTTTTCGCAACTTAAAGATCTTTGATTTTATAAGGCTAATAGCTTAAAAAAGAAAATTGTTATTAGAAGCTTGATGAAGTGATTTTAAAATCAACGCCACTTAAATCAACTGGCTCATCCAGACTTATTGGAATGTTGACTTCATGTTCAATTTTATCAGAGGTTAGATTTCTTTTTGCAATGTCAAGTTTGTCAAGGGTAATTTTGTATTTGCCAGGTGGAAGCTCTGAGAGAGAATAATAACCACTATCGTCAGTATATGTATAAGCTACTTCTTTCCCTTTATCATTGACTGCAATAACCACAATGTTGTTTGAAAGCTGTTTTTCGCCTTTCATATTTTTAACCGTTAGATTGCCGCTAACGGTCCCAGAGTTCAAGTTAAGAGCAAAGTCTACCTCAGTAATTTTTCGCGCCTGGATCTCGACTAAGAATTTTTCGTCACTAGGATTGATGTTTATTGGAAGACTGGTTAAATCGAGAGATATTTCGTAAGTTCCAGAAGGAACGTCTAAAACCGTAAAATCACCGTTTGGACTTGTCAGTAAGGGTTTGTTTAAAAACTTAAGTTTTGCATCTTTAATGCCGGGTTCACTTTGGTCTCTGGAGCCGTTATTATTTAGATCAACATAAACATTTCCTTTCAAATAGCCTGAATTAATAGAGTTATTAAGCAATCTTGGTTTGCCATCATAAAACCCAATTGTACTAAAAAGGTTAAGAGCAAGAGTATGCGAGGTTGTTTTTACACTTGATCTGATAAAAGAAAGCTCTGGATCGAGTCCATCCAAGTCTAAAGTTGGTAAAAGGAAAATGGATTGAGAATTGGAAAAAATATGTTCAATCCCAATTCTTGTACCGTCATTCTGTTGCCAAAATAATCCATTCGAAATTGCAAAAGAACTTTCTTGGTCTCGACCTTTTCCGAAGAAAACTTGGGCAGAAGGCTGATAGACAAGCTTGCCTTTGGTGAATCTCCCTTCAATAAAGATACCTCTGCGATTGCTGATATTACTGAAAGCCGGGCCGTTTAAGAAAATCTGTCTGCCACCGAAGCTTACTTGATTTTTTAATTCTGGCCCAAATCTGTAGGTTGAACCGGCCGAGAAATCTACTTGGCGGTTTTTTTGTACCAGAGGTTTTAAGTTCTCCTGTTGAACGATTCCAGCGCTTACATTTAAATCAACTTTACGGCTAATTCTTTTTCTGGCAGCTGTCCTTACCGAATAGGAGCGACTGGAATTAGCATCATTGGAAAAATCATTATAGTTTACTGTGTTTTGAATAAAAACACCTTTGCCCGGTCTTACTGAATGATTGAAGCGGACCCGACTGTCGGTTCGAATTCCCCCAATCGATTTTTGGTCAAGGTTTCGTAATCTTCTTGAGGCGCTCAAGTTGAATCCTTGTTTTTTACCAATAGAACCTGCTATCGATAAATTTCCACCAAACTCGTTTTGAGAGCTAAATCCTAGAGAATAAAACGAAGGACTGTTGTAATAAAGTCCGCCTTGAGTTGAGTACTTTTTACCTCTCCAGTCGAAGTCTAAAAAGGAAGCATAACCAAGACCAGATCTCTGGATTTGATTCAGAGTTGCGTCTTTAGAATTACTCGCTGCTAATCCGACTCTGAGACCAAGATTATTTTTTGGCCTAGAGGAAATAGCTATGGAAGAGTTGAATCCATCAAGGAAAAAAGGATCTGGGAAAAAAGCTTTGTCGAATCCATTGCCCAATCCAAAAGAGAGAGGACGTCTGCTTGGGGTGGATAAAAGTTTATCATAAGAAATGGCGCCCTCTATGCTGACTCTTTCGGTAAGTCCATATTGGTATAATCCCCCAGTAATAAGGCGGTTTGGTGGTTGTACAAATCCCGCTGTCTCTGGGCCAAGTAACTGTACTGTATTAATTAATGGTGGTCTTCCAATATAGGCCTGCCATCTCTTCTCTTTCTTTGGAATCAAGTCACCAAAGAAAGTCATCCTCTCTCTTCTAATCTCGATTTCGACACCATCGGTGTTTTTTTGTATGATTGTGTAAACGCTGTTTGGGTCAATCAATCGAGGTATGTTTTGGAAGTTATATTTTCCATCTTTGCAAATCTTTCTCCCAATCAGTTGTCCGTTAAGAAAGATTCGTAATTCGGAACTAGGTTCGCAGGTTCCTTCGAAGGACAAATTGTCTAAAACATTAAACCTTAAATTTTTGCGAGAACCAATCTGCAAACCAAAAACTTCAGCTGAAGGTGCGCTGAGACGGTTAAGTTGTATGTTGCTATCGCCAATAATTAATCCGCTATTTTTTTTTATTTCTTTCATCCAGCTTTGACGAAGGCTACTTAAAAACAATGAGTCGTTAGCCACATTAAACACAGGCCCCGCTCTATAATCACCGCCATTAACTTCGCCGATCAAATTAGTATTAAATCCTGCATTAAAGTTTTTTGTGTTTGTATTTGCTTGACTGCTTTGAATCTGTGTTGAATTAAAACTAGTGCTGTAATTTGTTTGTATTGTTCTAATATCAATTTTTTTTGATTTCTTTGGTTTTATACGTGTTTGGTTTGCCTCTTCTTCATCTTCAAAAACGAGCTTCTTCTTCAATATTTTTAAGATACGGTCTGCTTCAAGGTTTACAACCAATGCTTCTCTGTCAATTTTAATTCTTATATTTAAAAACTTTTCCAACAGCTCTTTCTGAAGCAATACATCATCTTCAAGGAAAAAAGATTTTTGCACTGGATAAATTTCATTAACCGAGATGTCCATCACGCTATCGCTTTTCTGGATGCTTTTATTGATTAAATTAATTATTACCTTTGAATTACTTTCACGTTCAATAAAACTGAAAAGTCTTTGCTGTCTATCGAATTCAACTTCTACATCAGTGAGTCCAGCAATTTGCTTAAGTGGTAGAAATACTTTGTCTTCACTGATAAGAACTTCACTGTCAAATTTCAGCTTATTGTTAATTTTTAACTCTACAAGTTGTAATTCATTAATAAACGTTTCGTCGGCAGGCTTTTCTTGGGCAATTACCGGGCAGCAGAGGAATATCCATATTGCCAGAAAATACCAAATACAGTTTTTATTTTCGGCTCCGGTTGGCAATTTCAAGTAATCATTAGAGTTAACACTAACTTATTCCCTTCTACAAAGGAGGGTCTCTCCTAGAGAAGGGTTAGAAAATCGTCATTTGAGTGTAAGGATAAATTGTGCAAAGGTCTTTATATAAAGACGAGTTCTAAAGGGGGGAGAAATAAAATTATGGAAAAAATATCTGGCTTGAAGCTTATGAGCAGAGTTTTACCGATTACATTTTTAGCATTAAGTTCACTTCCATCATTAGCTGATTTTACCGACGTATCATCTAGTGATTTAGGCAATTTAACTTATACAAATACTGGTGACAGCGTAAGTACAAGTCCTTATGGGGAAGCTACTGGGAATGGAGCTGTAACAGATCCATCGACTGAAACAACAGTTGGTTTAACGCTTTATTTGCCTAAAAACATAGCAATGGCTATTAATACTAGACAATCAACAGATTGGACACCTGGCGGTATTTTCGGGGCATCTACACTTCCTGTATCAAGATTTGCTGTGAGAGAAGATCACGAAGCTATTTTAAATGGTAGTAATACTGAATTTATCATCAGAGGTTTGGTTGCATCTAACGTTGACAATGTGCAATTGGACTTTGACAGCAGCTTAACCTTAACACATGCTAGCGGTTCTGGAAGTGGTCAGATGACAGTGAACATTAGTGGTTTTGGTGGAGCAGGTGCAACTGGTTATACAAGTAATACCGCTTTGACTAATGGTGGTTCTATAGACACGAGTAATGGACTTGGTGGATTTAGACTTGAAGGAGACATTGACACCGCCTCTGTTGACAGAACAGCTGACAGAGCCGGTCAATATGATGGTTCCACTACCATTACGGCAACAACGCTTTAAATTTAAATTAATTGTTTGATAACTAAGCAGGAAGCTCACTAGATGGGTTTCCTGCTACTTTATATGGGAAAAGGATATGAAAAAAATTAGTATTGATTACTTGAGCAAAGTAATTCCTTTAAGTTTACTAATTTTAAGCTTACTAGCTAATGGTGCGGATTTTAAAAGACTGAAAGGTGAGTGATGATAAGAGATCTGACAATAAGGAAAGAGAATAAAGGAAAAATTTAAATAAAAAGGGGGGTTATAAGGGGCCCGCCGCCAGCCCCTTGCATCCCCGCTCCCTGGGCGCGACTCCCTGAATCCTCCATTTTCCTGATAGGATACCCGTCCAATGAGCCTCCCGGAATCAGAATTCCTAACGGCGCATTTAGTTGATGTTAGCCATTTATGAAATATGTCAAACACGCACCATTAGTTACTACCATCTTTAGCAGATTTCGTGGATGTATCATCTAACAGTTTGAATGAATTGACATATACAAATACAGGGGACAGTATAAGTACAAGCCCGCATGGAGAGGCAACAGGAAATGGATCAGTTACAGATCCATCGACGGAAACATCAGTTGGTTTAACTTTGTATTTGCCAAAGTCAATTGCAATGGCAATTAACACAAGACAAGTAGGAAGTTGGGCTCCAGGAGGAATATTTGGAGCTGCAACGATCCCTTTATCTCGTTTTGCGGTCAGAGAAGATAGGAATCAACTTCAAACAGGTAATCACACGGAATTTATCATAAAAGGTTTAGTAGCATCTAATCAAGACAATGTAACTGTTTTTATTTGGAACTCTCCTATTCAGCTATTTGGTCCGGGTGGGTCTTTTATTTTTGTTAGCTTAACTGGTTATACTGGCTCTGGTACAACTGGTTATGAGAGCAATACAATGATGCCATCTGTTATTTCAGGATCAGTTCCGTTGGATGCAAATGGATATGGAGGATTTAGATTTGAAGGTGATGTCACTCAATTTGGCTTGGATAGTAGACGTGCTGGTGTATACACTGGTGACTTAACCATAATTTCTCAAGTTTTATAATTTATTTAAGACTTGGTGAGTTCATATGGTTTATAGAAAGCATCAATGAAATGCTTTGTTCAAAATTTGAAAAAAACATAAGAAGTTTGCCTAAATCTAAAATCTAAATTTTTAGATTTAGATTTTGATATGTATAGCTTCTAGAGCTTTAATTAATTATATGTAATGATTAAAATTCATTACTTTTTCAAATTTTAAATAATGATGGTTTTTTACAAGAAAAGTCTAATTGCAACTTTTATTATATTAGTTTCATGCATGTTGAATCTCGCATCAGATGCGGAATTTCTTTATGAGCCGGTTGTTCTTTCTATAAACGCTTCTGGAGGGAAGGGAGTCTCGGTTGTAAAATTTAGCAACCCTTTTCAAAATCCAGCCAGAATCCAGGTAAGCCTTTCTGAATGGAATGTTAAACAAGGCAATAAATATGATTTGCTTCCAAAAGACGATCCAAACTCCATTCTCAAATATATTAAAATTAGTCCCGCTCAGTTTACCCTTGAACCGGGTAAAACAAGAAATGTAAGAATTGCAACTTCGATTCCTGCTTCTTTTGACGATAAAGAATACAACTTGTTTTTTCAAATGCTTGAGATCGGTGCTGACCGCAAAATTTTAGATGGCCCGACTGATGCCCAAACTTTAAATTTAAATATTAATCGCCAAACTAATGCTGGAATGTATGTTAGAAAAGGCTCAGGCTTTAAATGTGATTTGCAGGTTCCGTCTGTTAACGCTACTAAAGAGCACTTTCAAGATAAAGATGTTGAGAAAACAATTCTTCATTACGATGTAACTTACACGAACAGTGGCAATGTTCACACCAGAAAAGATATAGGAATTAGGATATTCGACCCTTCAGGTGCGGTGATCTTTGAAAAGAAATATACTGATACTTTAATTGCTTTTCCAACCTCTCAAACTGGCCCAATCACAATTTCTAAAAAATACACTCTTCCAGAGCGCTTAGATAAAGATGGAAGCTACGAAGTAGAGTTTGGTTTTACTCCCAGTCCCGATGATATTGATGGGGCCAGTTGTCAAGAACAATCAGTCAAAACCGGAAAAGTTAAAATTTAGTATTTGTATGCTTTGATGGTAAAACTCCCAAAATAACCTCCAGGTCTATCTTCAATAGACACCGTTGATTCGTCGATGTCGCCGATGACTTGAACATTAGATTGCCAAGGCAAAGTTGATAAAATGCCTAAATTAAGCAAATCAGCCGATTGGAGACCTGAGGTAATAGACTTATTTCCTATTGTTCCTCTTAAATTAACAGCGATCTCAGAACTTCCATTTTGCATAATTACTCTTAGCGGCTGCACTTCAACCATAATTCCGTTTGAGCCTGTGCATATTAAAGAAGGGCAGTTGGTATAAACTGCACCGTTAATTAAATAATCATTACTAGGATTTGAGCCGAGATGAGAGGTATTTGGGCGTGTTTGAACAGAGAGTCTGCTTGGCCCCAGTGCTAAATTATAGTTGCTGCCACCAGCTGATTCGCCATTTACTCCAATTACAATTACAATAGGTACACTAATTATGTCGGCTTTGGAAGCTTGTCTGGACAATAAAATACAAAGGAAAGTACAAGAATAAATTAAAACTTTGTATATAAAATTCTTGCTTTGCATTTGTTTTAATTCCCCGTAAAATTTTTGAGTATTCTAAAATAAAGCTTAGAAGAGCTTAAGCCATATTTCAAGGCTTCTCTTGATTTTTTGTTTTTTACAAAATTTAAAAATGAAAAAATTACTTTTTACTCTTCTTCTTTTGGCATTTCCATTTTATTGTTTTGCGGATGAAATAAACCTTAACGATAATACTGTAACTAATTCGTCTGGAGCTGGGCAAGAGATAGTTCAATTCAATCATGTTTTTTGGATTAAAATCCTGGATTCTATAAGTCAAACCGATTATTCTGTTAAACCAGAAGAGTTGGTTAAGGGGATGGTGAGCTATGGTTCTCCGCACATTAAAATTCTTGGCAATTTAATGCTCAGATCACCCAATTCAGCGGAAGTTTGTATGGTTAGACTGCCTGCTTCTTCAATTAAGGCTCGCAATAATTTAACAGGTAAAGAGATAACCCTAAATTTGCGCGGGACTATTGGTGGCAAGACTTTAAGTACAGAATTTGTTACCCCCGAGTTTGACCAAGCTTTGGTAGTTCCTTTTCAGATAGAAGGATACATTGATCCTACTTCTATGGCTCGAGGCTTAGAGCCAGGACAATATGATTATGAAAACGCTTTAAAATTAATTGTTGAGTTTAGAAATTAGCTTTAATTCTGAATTTGATTTGTAAAAATCTTCTCTTGGATTCGCTTCTGGGCGTTTTGGAAGTTAGCTTTGTTTCGGTTGATTAAATCCTCAAGAACAAAAATAACCTCTGAAGAAGCATTAAGTTTTTTTGCTTTTTCTAAAAGAGTGTTTGCAATATTTAAATCTTGGTCAACTAACCATTCAATATATCTTTTAAGACCAATTGGCAGATAGTGGAGCTTAAATTCTTCAAAATGATTGCATAGCAATCCAAAAAGAAAGATAATGCCCGCCTCACTGTCTGGAGGATTGCTTCGTAAATCGCGCACAAGATTAGATGGAAAATGTAATTGTGTGCAGTTGTTTTTGTCGTGCAGCCTAAAGTTTACTAATCCCTCTCTGAATCTTACATTTCCACCAAGCGCATGAGCGTAATGCAAGACCAACCAATCTCCGGGAACACGGAAGGCTTTGATGGTTTCAGGGTCTAAAGCATTGAAGAAAAGATCTAACTGTTTAGTTTTGCGTAGCATATTGGCTGAACAAGGTGAGAAAGCCCATCCATTAATTGAACTCGAAAGCGGAAGAAAATATTCGGCATCTTGTTTCCAATAACCAGAGTAAGTATAAAAGTTAGAGTGAATCAAGCAATCATCTTGATCAATGAAGGAAATATCACAGGAAGTTACCATACAAAGGGCGACAAATCGATGAACATATAAATGCCTCTCTGTGAAATATTCATCCAAAACATCGTCTGCATCAACAAAACAAACATAATGACCTTGTGCCTCTTGGTAACCAGTTCTCATGGAGCCAAGCTGTCCAAGATTGTTTTCGTTTTGTACAACTCTAATTTCTGAATGTTTTACTTTGTATTTTTCAAGTAATTGCATTGATTCATCGGTTGAACAGTCATCGACAACAATTAATTCCCAATTATTATGTGTTTGCCTGATGACTGAATCCAAGCATCTTTCTAGATATTTAGAATAATTATAATTTGTAACAATAAAACTAACTTTAGGTTCAGTGTATTTTTTGCGCATGGATGAACGCTTTACAAGCTTTTCTTGCTGGTAGATGTAATTGAATCTCTCTGCTCTTTCTCTTGCATTAATCGGCAAAGTGCTTACAAAACGCTCCAAAAAGGCTAGAAGCTTGGGCCTGTGTTTTTCCCAATTACCTTTGGGCTCCAAGTTGCCGCTTTCAGTCAGTTTAAGAGCAAAGTTTTGATCGTGGATACGATAGGTTGAGAGTTTTTGGTTAAAGTAAACCACCTCTCCTGTCTCTAATAAAGCCCCGTGGGCAATTGGTTCATCAGCGCATATTTTCCACTCCGATAAAGGAATGCTATTGATGACCGATTTGAAGAGCTTGGAAGAAAATACTTGCCCAGAGGGGGTTGCAAATGGGAAATGATGATTTATTTGGTCGATAGTTAGGCTCTCAAGCTGAGAAAGAGGTAAATTTATTATGTCAAATCCGCTAATATCAAGCGCTTTTCCCTTGACTTGATCAAGGATCTCAGTATCGTGACATAAAAATAAATTGTATGGAAAGGTTTCAAAAGAGCTTATTCTTTTTGCAACTTGATTTAATTTGTCAGGGTGAAAGTAATCATCGGAATCCAAAAGGCAAATAAAATCATTGTTAGCTCTGAAAGCAGCTGTCCAAAAGGCTGAGGCTTGTCCTTCATTTTTTTGTTCGATAATTTTTACATGAGGAAGATTTTTGTATTTAGCAAGTACTTCTCTCGAATCGTCGGTGGAGCCATCGTCTACAACGATAATTTCATAAAGTTCTTGCGGATAGTTTTGTTTTAAGCAGCTCTGGATAGCTTCACCGACAAATCGTCCGTAATTATAGTTGCAAATTAAAATGCTAAACGTAATTGCCTTCATAATTATTAGCTTAGTCTCTCAGAGTAGCCTTTAATTCAGGCTACTCTGGCTTTGTTTCTTGCTTTTTCCATTCCCTTTTAGGTCCTCTGAATAACTTCGGTTAGCTCGTCAATATATTGAATTTGCTCTTGATTAAAGGCGAGCTGAGTTAAAAAGCTTGTCAAGATAGGTAATTTGTCCGATATTTTGAATTTTGGTTTGAGAGAGTTGTTGTCTAAACCCAAAAAATGGTTATGCTTATGCAAACGATAGACCGAAAGCTCTTCATACAAATAGTGTACACCTCCGCTTAGTAAAGCCCCTCCATGAGGCATAGGGTCGTCAAAGGCGGATTTTATTTCGTGCTTCCTAAGTTCTTCCAGTACCTTTTTCAAAAGCTGGCGACTATAAGTTTGACCACAAGGGACGGCAAAAGGATAAGGGTGGGCAATTTGGCTTAAGGCTCTGAATTCGGCTTCCGGATGAATTAAATGGTTGCTTCGAAACCAAGATTGTGGTAAAAACTTTTTTTCTTCGACTATTTCAACTTTCACATCATTGCAAAGTAAGAATTCATCGGGTAAATCTTGATAAAGGTTCAAAAATTCGTTAATCCTTTTTAGTTTAGATGGTAGAAACAAATCATCAGCATCTAGAAGGCAGATTAGTTCATTGGAAGAGTGTTTAAACGCTGTTCTGAAAGCAGTTATTTGTCCTTGGTTTTCCTGAAAGACAATTTGAACATTTTTATGTTCAGTAAACCGAGAAAGCACTTCTCTCGAATCATCGATAGAGCCATCATCAACTATAATTATTTCAATAAGTTCAGAAGGGTAATTCTGTGTTAAACAGCTCTCGATGGCTTCACTTACAAAGTTTGCATAATTGTAATTTGCAATTAAAATACTAAAAGTAAAATCTTTCATTTTTTGGCCCCACTCGCAAGCTCGCTCTCTAAAAGCTCTTTCAAAGTCTCAATATACTCATATCTTTTGATATTGGCTCCGTTTTCTTGCATTAAATCGCTTTCAAGCAGCTCTGAAAGGAAATTTATTAACTTGGGCGTTCGGCTTGAATAATTTATTTTTGCTTTTGGGTTGTTCTGTCCATCTATTCCCATGAAGTGGTTATTGCCATGAATTCTGTAAACCCCGAGGGCCTCGTATTCATAATGAACAGCATCAGCAAGTAAAAGCGCGCCGTGGGCAATTGGGCTATCAGCACCCTGTTTCCAGTCACAATGCTTTATTTTTTTTAGGATATCCTCTAAAAGCGCTTTGGAATATACCTGTCCTGCTGGAAAAGCAAAAGGATATTGAAAATTATATTGTCCTGGAACAAGCATTTCTAGAGATAGCATGCTCAAGTTAATGCTCTGAAACCAGGTTTTGTTCAAATACTTTTCAGAGGCATTGTCCATTATAAAAAGATCGTTACATAAGAAAAAATACTTAGGAACAGATTTGTACTTTGAAATTCTTTTGTTAACTAGATTCAATTTATTTGCTAAAAAAAGATCATCAGAGTCCAAGAGACAAATAAATTTACCTTTTGCATTAGAAACCCCGGTATTAAAGGCAGCCGCTTGACCCTGGTTATCTTGGAAAAAGAACTTTATGTTGTTTTCTTCTGAATATCTTTGGATTACCTCTCTCGAATTATCGGTTGAGCCATCGTCAACCACAATAATTTCAAAGTTTTCTTCAGGATAATTTTGCTTGAGGCAGCTTTCTATGGTTTGGCCTATGAATTGACCATAGTTGTAATTGCAAATAACAATACTAAAGAAAGGTTGTTTAATTTCTTCATTTCTTAATTCTTTAGTTTCTGTGATTTTCATAGTTAAATAAATTTTTCCCTCGCCAAGCAAAAGATTTATTTCTAGGTATGTAAAATTCTGGGGGAATCCCCCAAATCAGCCTTTTGGCTTGAGAAGCCTCTAAGTAATAGTATTGTAAATATGAATTCTTGTTGTGTTAACTGTTCCCTCAGTTAAATGGGAAAGAATAAAATTACAAAATAAAAAAACATGGTGTTTTCGCAAAAAGCAAAAAAAGAAATCCAA
>JANRMG010000217.1:0-1513 GCA_033761855.1 Candidatus Caenarcanales bacterium | reverse complement strand
GTACTCTTTTGATCCAGTATTTCTCTTTAGAAAAAAGCGCCCAGCGTATCCAGGTAACAAGGGAACCTTTTGCATTTTTTGCATTTCCCAGAGTTTTCTGAAACTCGCCCAATTGATGTTTTTCCAGGCTCTCTTCAATTCCTTCGCCCTCATAGCATTGGCAGACGCTTGATTCAATATTTGTTAACCAGGTCAGGTCTTTTTTAGGAATCTCCAGGATGAGCTTGAAGATCTGAAACACATCTTCATGATGTGCTAACTCTAAAAAGCTCTTAAAGACAGATTGCTTTGCCCATAATCGTTCACACTCATGGAGGCTTAGAGATTTACCAAAGTGTATAGTGGTTTGCCTGGAGATTTCCTGACCAAACTTAGGGATTTCTTCAAGGAGCTCCCTGATGATGTTGAAGTCCGAAATGGTAAAATCAGCAAAAGATACCCGTTCTTTCCATTCATAATCAGCCCTTTCAAATTTTTGGGAATAAGTAAAGTAGTTTCTGAGAATCTGAAGAAAGTTTTCAAGAGTATCAAAAGTAAAAAATTTAAATTCACGTTTGAGAGATGTTTGTATTTTGTGTTTCTCTGAAGTGAGGTAGAGTTCTTTAACAGAAACACCGCATTCTGAAGTGTCGAAAAGGGCCTTTTTAAACTCCTCCAGCTCTTCAGTTATTTGGTCTATCTTGCGACTGGCTTGTAAAAACATTCTTTCGAGATAGATCGCATCAAGGCTGTTGTTTTTTATTTTATTCTCCTGAAGTCTTTCAATCTGCGCATTGATTTGTCCATAAATATTTTTTCGGTCATTTTTAAAATCATGGACCAAGCCAACAAAGTCTGCCACTCCTTTTTCCTTCAATCTCTGGTACACTACATCTAAAGCAGCTCTTTTCTGACAAACTACCAAAACTCTCTTGCCTCTTGCAATATAATCGGAGATCAGATTTGAAATTAGTTGTGATTTTCCTGACCCCGGAGGCCCTTGCACTACCAGGCTATTGCCTTTTTTTACCGCTTTTATTGAATTTTCCTGAGAAGCGTCCATTTTAAATGGAGTGAAGGTGTGCTCTTCTTTTACACGGTTAAGGTAGTGAGAAGTATCAGACCTGCCCTGTTCGCTATGATGTTCCCGGTCGGTTTTTTGAAAGAAGAACTCTTCCAGATCCTGAAGCCCATCCTGGTCAATGAGAAAATTGTAATCGGGAACCAGATAAGAACCTGCCTGGGGGAAGATTCCAAGAATGGCTTCCGAAAATAATTTTAATTCTCCCGTTTCATGCTTTTCCTCGAATTCATCCTTTTTATAACTATGAAAAGAAAGAAGCTTATTTACAAATAGTTCCTGATTAAAATTTATCCTCAAGGGGCTATCTTTTAAAAGAGAATATAAGGAAGTTCTGAAAATCTGAGAATCTTTATCCCAATCATCCAGTGTCTTTTCTATCAGCTCTTCATTCAGGCTTATTTTGTTAAAGTGAGTATAAGCTAATAAAAAACTTTTGTTGAACATTATATT
>JANRMG010000216.1:0-9232 GCA_033761855.1 Candidatus Caenarcanales bacterium | reverse complement strand
TCTTACCCATGGCGCGGCGCAGCAAATCCGCTTGCCCAAGAGTGAAACCAGCTAAACTTTGAGCAATCTGCATGATTTGCTCTTGGTAGACAATGGTTCCGTATGTGTCCTTGAGAATAGGCTCTAGTTCAGGAGCTTTGTATTCTATTTTTTTGCGACCATGCTTACGATCAATGAATTCATCAATCATCCCCGTATCAAGCGGACCCGGACGATAGAGAGCAATGATTGCAGAAATATCTTCGATACTGCTTGGTTTCATATCACGCGAAACCTGCTTCATTCCCGATGAAGTCTCTAGCTGGAAGATTCCAGCCAACTCTCCGCGCGAAAGAATTTCATAAACCTTGGGATCGTCGAAGGTAACAGCATCTATATCAATCCTGGGTTGTCCCGTTGTCTCGGCAATAATATCGAGAGCACGGTGGATCATGGTCAGGTTGCGCAGACCCAAAAAGTCCATTTTCAGGAGCCCCAGTGTAGCCATGTGATCCATGGAGTACTGAGTGATAATACCGCCTTCTTTGCTCTTGGCAAGCGGTACAATCTCGGTTAGCGGAATGTCACCAATAATTACACCAGCGGCGTGAACTCCGTAACTTTTGTTGGTGCCCTCAATCTTGCGGGCCAGCCTTACAACTTCATTGGCGCTTTGGTCTGTGTCGTAAATCTTCTTGAATTCAGGGTGATTCTCAATCATCCATTCAAGCTGTCGCGGCTTGCCTCTCACCACCGGAATAGTCTTGGCAAGAATTTCCGATTTTTGGTAAGGGTAGTTCATAACCCGCGACACATCCTTAACTACGGCTTTGGATGTCATGCGGTTAAAGGTTATAATTTGCGCAACTTTGTCACTGCCGTATAATTCACGCACATACTCAATTACCTCTCCACGACGCTCGATACAAAAGTCAGTATCAATATCGGGCATGGACTTTCTTTCAGGATTCAAGAAGCGCTCGAAGAGAAGGTTAAACCGAAGAGGGTCAATGTTGGTTATTCCAAGAGCATAAGCCACTATTGAACCTGCTGCCGAGCCTCTTCCGGGGCCGACCGGAATATTTTTTTTGCGGGCATGAGCAATGAAATCAGCCACAATCAAAAAGTAACCAGCAAAACCAGAATCTTCAATCACTTTAAGCTCATACTCAAGCCTTTCAATGATTTGCGGATTCATTTCTCCATAACGTTCTTCGGTACGAACGTAGGAAAGTTTGCGCAAATAAGTTTCGTTTGTCTCTCCAGGAGGCACGGGAGATTGTGGCATACGGGGAGCCGTATTCTCAAGAATTGGATAATTCTGGATTTTTTCCATTATCTCTAAAGTACAATCCTCTATGGATTCACGGATCAATCGGCGGTTTTCAATATGCTGAAAAGAAGTTTCAAGCTCATAGCCAGACTTTAAATATTCAGCCCCCGAAAAACGCATGCGAGGAAAATCGGTTATGAGTTTATTTGTCTGCAAGCATAGAATGGCGTCGTGCACAATTGCATCTTCTTTTTTTGTGTAATGGCTATCGTTGGTAATTACTGTTTTACAGCCAATCTCAGTTGCTAGCTTTGTCATTTGGCTGTTTACGCGGGCTTCCTCCGGAATTCCGTGATCCTGCATTTCCAAATAAAAGTCGTCGCCAAACATTTCTTTGTATTCGAGAGCGGCTTTCTTGGCTTCTTCGTACTTACCGTTCATCAGTAAGTTTGGAACCTCGCCTCCCAAACAAGCCGTAAGGCAAATTAAGCCTTCACTGCGCTGTTTAAGATATTCTTTAGAGATTCTTGGTTTGTAATAAAACCCATGAACGTTCGCTTCGCTCACTATCTCAGTAAGGTTTTTATAGCCTTTATCATTTTTAGCCAATAAAACTAAATGGTAAAGTGGCAAACGGGTCGATTTATCGGTGTGGTCACCATTAATTAAATAAATTTCGGATCCAATAATTGGTTTTATTCCTTGTTTTTTGCATTCCTGGAACAACTCAAAGCAACCAAACATTACGCCGTGATCGCTAATTCCAAGGGCTGGCATACCAATTTCCTTGGCTCTTCTTACAAGCTCGGGGATTCTACTCGCTCCATCCAAGAGAGAATACTCCGTATGCACGTGAAGTGGTACATGGGGAATGGAAGCTAAAGGAGCTGAATCTAATGCACTCATATAATTAACTCATAATTAAAAGCAGTAATCTAATAAGCCCTATTAAAGTATTTCTTAAATTATTCTTTAAAGGCATCTAATGAGGCAATTATAGCTTTTAAATTGGTTTGTAAATAATTATAAAAGCTTATTTGTTTTTAAATTCAGCTTAATAATTATTTTTCTCTTTCTTTTAAGATTGCGTGCTTAGTATGCTAAGCCGCTACAAAATTCTTGCAACGATTTTTTATTTTGTTCCTTCTCCATTAGGAGAGGGTTAGGGTGAGGTTCTTAATCAACCCTAGAAGAATTTGAACTTCCACTAAGCTGAACATTAGCCGGTTTTGAATCGTGAGCAACAGACGAATAAAGCTTTTTCATCTGCGAGCTTGTTTTCATTTCGGTCTCAACTAAATGTCTTCTAAGTTCTTTTTCAATTATTGGTTTTGGCACCATTTTCATGCCAGTATCAACTTTATAAAAATAAGTTACTTTGGTACTGCTTGGATCACTTCCTTGTTCTATTTTCCAGTAACCCTCTAGGTTCTTTAGATCTCCTTTAAGACGTTTAAATCTAACTTCATCAGCAGAGACTTTGTCTACCTTTACTGTGTAATTAGCTGGTGGTACCATTTTGCCCATAGCCATCTTGCATTTGGCAACTTGCCCTTTTGGACTGTTCTCCATAACCTGCCAGAGCATAACTCCTGGTAACAATTGAATAAAAAGTTTGTCGTTATTTAAAACCTGACGAACAAAAGAAATTGGGTAATTCAAAGTGAATTGAGCCTTTCCGCTTCCACCACCTTTTTCACCTTCGACAGAAACAACACTGGCCTGAACAGCCTGCGCAAAGAGAGAAATCAAAAGCAATAAAATTGTAAAACTACGAATAATCATAATAGTTATTTGTTTAGGGTAGAGAGTCCAAAAAGAATCCAGCCAATTAAAAATAAAAGTCCTCCAAGCGGAGTTAGAAAGCCTATCCACTTAATTTGCATTGTACTTAAAATATAGAGGCTCCCGCTGAACAAAACTATTCCTGCTAAAAAGCAAATACAAGAATATCTTAATAAGCTTTTATTGAATATTCCAGAGACAATGCAAATCCCTAGAATGATAATTGAAAGGGAATGCATGAACTGATAAGTAACTCCTGTATGAAATACAGCTAAATTCCCCTCCGAAAGGTGGGATTTCAATCCATGTGCTCCAAATGCTCCAAGGGAAACACTTAAAAAACATAGGATCGAGCCTAGGAAAGTCCAGTTAAGCAATTTTTATTCCTTTCAAGTCTTAACTTTAGCAAAATAAAATTAATACCGTAATTAAACATAAGATTAGTTCTTCATGTAGATTCTGTTAAAGGACATGTTTTAGAGTTTTCTTTACTGCAAATACTTTTCAAGATTTCTTTGATTTTATTTTTTGAAGGAACTTTAATTTATTTGGTCGGTCATCAATCACAGAGAGAAAAATTTCTTTATGAAAATTTTGAGAAAAGTTGCATAAAAGGGAATTAATAAATTAATAGGTTTTACTTTTATTTAGTTTTTAAATGGTTTTGGGAACGCAGAGAGAATGAGTAGGGCAAGATTACTTTTAATTAACGATACCGGAGAAATATCTCAAGAATTTGAGATAGGACAACCTAATATTATCATCGGTAGATCACCTCAATCCAACGTTGTAATCGATAACAGTGACGTTTCTCGTGCTCACGCACAAATTGTTTCTACTCCCAACGGGTTCTTTGTTTCCGACATGGGAAGCACCAATGGAACCTTTTTGAACGGTGCTGTTATAAAAGCTAAGCAGATGTTCCAGCTTAAGTCAAACGATCAGGTCAATCTCGGCAATGTGTCTTTAATGTTTCAGATTGTACCTGATACTTTTCCTAATTTAGAGCCAACCCCAGAGATGGCTTCTAGCGATTTTAATTCAAACTTTAATCAAAACCAAAACCAAGTTCCAACAGACGATTATTCTTATAATTCAAGTCAAACTTACTCTAATCAACCTATTCAGCCAGAAGAATACTCTTACCCTGGAACTTCTTTCTCTTCGACAAATTATTCGTCTACTCCAGTGGAGACTTTCCATGAGCAACAAGAATATATAGGTGAATTTCCCTCGCAAAATTTCCAAGAGAAAGAGAGCTTCGGACAAAACCAAAGTTCTTTTAATCAAAACTCCAATAACTTAAATTCTCATCCTTACGAACAAGGTGCTTACACTGCCACTAACTCATACGCGGAAGCTGCTCCTTCAAGACCTTCTGAGCAAGCCTTTACACAATATAATTCTTCTCAAGAAACCTTAAATCAACCAACTTATATTCCTCCTTTTCCGGCTCCAAATCAAAATGCAGCTTTTAGTTCTTCTCAGGCTGCGGTTGATCCAACTTCATTCTTTCCGCAAACTGCGGTACCGACAGCTGTTCCGCAGGCAGCCTTATCTGATGAAGAGCTAAAGCTTGCTATGGAAATTTTCGGAGAAGAAAACAACAAAAGCAAGGCTGTAAAAAAAGACCCCGTTAAATGGGCAGGATGGGATAAAACAGGTCTTTTTAAGCAAAATCCAATTGCTCCAAAAACAACTAAATCTGCGGCAAGTGAGATTTCTGAGGACGAGTTGTTTAATCAAGTTTTTGGTGGCAGTAACTCTACCTTTATTCCGGGGGGTGCTTTTGATGATCCTCTTGCAAACAAGCAGGTGGATTTTCCGTCTACAAATATTCCAAATACTTCAAACTCTCTTTCGCCTGTTCCATCTAACTTTCCGGTGCCTATAGCTAAAGAACAAAAAGCTCTTCTTCCACCCAACAACCAAGATTTTCTTTTCCCAAATCTTGAACAAGAAACTAACTCTTTTCCGGTTCCAACCCCAAATCAATCTTCCAGAGGTCAGCAATACGTTGTGGATACAGAATCTTACTACTATCCAACTGCTTCAACCAATAACGAAGCACTCTTCCAAAAAGAAAACTACTCTTACGACGGTAACCAAAATAGCGAAGAAGATCCTTTCAATGCTCTAAAGTACAGCGAAGAAGACTCGATTTTCTCTAAATTTAAAAATTCCCCTCAACAGACTTATTCTCCTGAAGAATTAAAAGAGAAACTAAGACGAGAGACCCAGCTTCATCCAGAAACCAAGCCTAACTTGCAAACAATTATCAAAAATTACGCACTTCCAATCGGTTTGATTGTTGGAGCTGTTGTTTTTGCTGTTTTCATGTACTTCCGCAACAGTGGATTATTTGGGTAAGTAATTCTCTTCGAACAAAAGGAAGATTAGATCCTGAGACAAGCTCAGGATGACGTTATTAGGCGATGGTTTCTTGACCCTCTTTAATTTGAGTACCTCTTTGCTCTGCAGCTTTCAGTGCTAGATGTGGTGGATTATTTCAGAATCAATAAAACATAAGATATTATATTTACAATCTAATTTATCTCCTTAAGTCATGAAACTTCCTCCATTCAAGCTCGAAAGATTTTTTGCCAAGTATGAATTTACAACTCCCTATTTGCTCTGTAGCTCGGACATAGAGACTATAAGCCTGCGGGAGCTAATTGATGAAAAATCCCAAGAGGATTTGCTGAACCTAAGATTGGGCTACACCGAATATGCGGGTTCTCCCGAACTGCGCCAAGAGATAGCCAAACTTTATGAAACCATTTCAATCGATGAGATTTTAGTTCACTCTGGAGCGCAAGAAGCCATTTTTAATTGCATGAATTCGCTCTTGCAAAGCGGTGATAATGTAATTGTCCAAAGTCCTTGTTATCAATCTTTGTTCCAGGTGGCTGACTCACTTGGATGCGAAATTAAATTATGGGAAAGTAACGAAACCAATGATTGGGAACTTGATGTCGAAAAGCTACAAAATTTAATTGATGAAAAGACTAAGTTAATTGTCTTCAACTGCCCGCACAATCCGACAGGCTATTTAATGCAAAAAGAAAAGCTAAAGCAAATAGTGGCTTTGGCTGAGCAAAACGGAATTTATATTTTCTCCGACGAAGTTTACCGTTTCTCGGAGCATGCTTCGGAAGACAGATTGCCTGCGGTTTGCGACCTTTATGACCGTGGAATTTCTCTTGGGGTTATGTCTAAAAGCTTTGGTCTGGCGGGTTTGCGGATTGGTTGGATTGCCTGCAAAGAACAAAAAGTTCTTCAGGAAGTAGCCCAACTTAAAGAATATACTTCGATTTGTAATAGTGCTCCCAGTGAGTTTCTTGCCACCCTTTCCTTAAAGCAAAAAGACCAATTACTTGGCAGGAACTTAGAATTAGTAAAAAATAACTTAAGCCCAATGAATAAATTCTTTGAGAAATGGAAGACAAAATTCAAATGGATTCCACCCAAAGCCGGTTGCATAGCCTTCCCAAGCCTTAATTTTTTGGAAGACAGCGAAGAGTTTTGCTTAAAGCTCAGAGAGCAAAAAGGCGTTTTGTTGTTACCTGGCAAATATTTTAATTACAAGAATTTGGATTATTCGCGACACTTTAGAATTGGCTTTGGAAGAGCAAATATGAAAAAGGCTCTGCAAAAAGTGGATGAGTTTATGGAAGAAAATTATTTGTGAACAATTCAAAAATTTGTATTAGGCAGGCAGAGCCTAAAGACATTAAAGATTTAGTTTATTTATCTTTTAAACTGGCAGAATACGAAAAATTTTCTCATCAGTTTGAGCTTACAGAGAAAGCCTTTGAAAAATACTGCTTTTGTGCAAAACCTTTATTTTTTTCGTTAATTGCCGAAAACACCCCTGAGCAGAGCGAAGAGAAGAAAGCAATAGGCATTGCAATTTTCTTTTATGCTTTCTCTAGTTTTACAGGGAAACCAACTCTTTATATTGAAGACATCTTTGTTCTTGAGGAGTATCGTGGATTGGGCATAGGCAAAAAACTTTTTACAAAACTTATAGAAATTGCAAAAGAAAAAGACTGTGCTCGCCTTGAATGGGCCGTTTTGAATTGGAACAAAGCATCGATTGAATTTTACAAATCTTTAGGTGCTCTGCCCCTTGATGACCGTAGTACCTACCGTTTGAGTTTGAATGAAATTTAGTAGAATAATTTAAAATAGGATTTATTGAAGAAATGTTTTTTAGATTTTGAGCTTTACAACGTAAAATAAAGTCTCAAATCAAATGCTTTTAAAATCTTTAATTAACAATTTAATTCTGCGTAGCAAGAGAATTCTTGTCGTTAGTCTTGACTTCCTGGGACTGATATCGGCTATTTTAATTTCACATTATTTACTTGAACACCCAAAAAATCTTGGCTATATTCCAAATGAACCCGTCCCACTCTGGGGCTCGCTTTTGGTTTTTATTTTTTTAATCCAGTTTTCAATTTTTTATATTGCCCAACTCTACATCATCCCGCTCCGGAACAAAAGAGTACTCGAAAACATAAGCATAAGCCTTGGACTTTGCATAATGCTAGTTTGCCTAATGCTTGCTGTCTTTTGTTATGTCACAAAATTTGCCTTGGGCCGCGATGTTTTGGCTTTGTCTGCGCCTATTTCATGGGGAATTTCCATAATAGTTCGTTTGCTTCTTGTGCAGGTTTTTTCGCCCAAATACTTAGGCTTGGTAAAACCGCTTAAGTGTATCTTGCTTGGACAGGGGCCTCTTTGCGACGAGTTGATGAAAGAAAAATCTTTCTTAAAAAACTATCGCATTCTTGAAATCAATGATGAGGTAAAGACTGACCCACAGATTTTTGAAGCTTTTGCCAGAGAAATTGGAGCAGAAATAATTCTTATTGATTCAACCTCTGGAATCAGGCTTTCAAACGAGTTTTTAGAACAGCTAATTAAATTAAAATTTTTAGGAATTCAAGTTGCTGATATGGGAAGCTTTTTGGAAAAAGTTACCAACCGTGTTCCTCTGCTTTATCTCTCTGAATCTTGGTTCTTAAACACCCAGTTGTTCAATGAGGTCTCCAATTCTTTTTTCTTAAGAGCTAAAAGGCTTGCTGATATTTGCATTGTAATTCTTGCACTCCCTTTTGCCTTGCCGCTTATGGTGATTTGCTGCGGCATAATCAAGCTAACTTCTAAAGGTCAGGCAATTTATAAACAAACAAGGGTTGGCGAGAATGGTAAGCACTTTGAGCTTTATAAGCTTAGAACTATGATCCAAGAATCCGAAAAAGACGGTGCTCAATGGACACAAGAAAATGATCCTCGGATTACTCCGATCGGGAAAATCCTCCGTTCGACGCGTTTTGATGAGCTTCCCCAACTAATTAACATCTTAAAAGGTGACATGAGCTTAATTGGTCCGCGCCCCGAAAGACCAGAGTTCACAGAAGAATTAAAAAAACAAATTCCTTATTATGACCTGCGTCATACAATCAAGCCTGGGCTCTCTGGGTGGGCTCAAATCAACGAGCCTTTGGCAACGCCAAATAATGCCTTAGAAAAACTTGAATACGATCTTTTTTATATTAGGCATCTCTCTTTTTGGCTGGAAATGGATATCATACTGAAGACAATAAGAATCGTTTTATTGAGAAAAGGTCATTAATTAATAGCTTGAGGAAAGAACTCTCAATCGATCAATATGTGCTGTTGGCTATTGCCTTAGTTGTTGCAGTCACTCTTACGGTGAGCCTTTCCACTTTGGCTCTAGTTATTGCAAAAGAGAACTCTTCCCAAAAACAAATTCACAAATCAGTTTTGTCCAAGCAGATTAATTCTTTTAAGACTAATAAACCATCTTCAGAAGAGCCAACTGCTCTTCCATTAGTTGAAGAGGATATAAATCTCAAGAAAGAAGAAATTTCTCAAGAACTTTCAAAAATCCCTAAAAGCAATCTTTCAAAGAGCCAAGCTAAAGATAAAGATATAGATGAAGACTTTTTTAAAACCATTCCCATTCTTGGTTTTCACGATATTGTTGATGGAAACAACCCCAAAGAGAATCCGCCCAACCGACGAAGCTTTGATATTGACTATTCAGTGAGCAAACTGCAAAAACTTTTGGAATATTTAGTTAAGAACGATTTTTGGTTTTTAACATCCAATGAGTTTTTTGACTATTTTGTTGAATCGAAGCCAATACCTCCCGAATTACTA
>JANRMG010000215.1:0-3259 GCA_033761855.1 Candidatus Caenarcanales bacterium | reverse complement strand
CTGTATTTCATTTCTGCTTTGGCAAGCGGCAGTTCCTCACTCAAGCATTGCTGATTTACTTTATTTACTTGTAACGGCTTCTTTCTTTAGTTTGGCGGTGAATTTAAACCCTCTCATAAGGCTTGATGGCTATTATGCATTGCAATTAGCCCTTGGAATCTATGGTTTAAGAAGAAGAGCTTGGTCTTATGTTAGGTCTGTGGTAATGAACGAGGAACCAGAAGAAAAAATTACTCCGAGAGAACGCAAAGTATTCTTACTTTACGCCCCATTAAGCGTTATTTACACCATTTTTATCATGATGATGATCATGAGTTTCTACTTTGGAGAAGGCTTCTTAAATTTCCCTTCTCTTACAGGTTTTGTTGCTTTAATGCTCTTCCTAGCCTCCCAAACACCATTACCACCAAAATCTGGGTTGGAAGAAGTTGAAGCCGGCTCTCAGGGCGGATCTCAACCTGCTCAAGTGCAATCATTGTCTAGAGAATAAATAAATATTCCAAAATAAGTTAAACTCCTAGGTTGTTTAACCTATATTTCTTCCTTCCAATGAGCTAAAGCAGAGTACTTTTAGCTTGGGTCTTTAACAGAAGGGCATAAAATAAGTAGAACGGAATTCTAAAAAAATGAAGAAATTATTTTTTCTAATCTTGTCTTTGTTTGTGCTTTTTGGCCCTTTGATGAAAGATAGCGCCAAAGCAGATTTTTCTTTTGGAGCTATTGGTGGAGCTGTTTCTTATGGCAGTGGCTTTTATAATCCAGTAATGGGTGGCTTCGGTGGAGGTTTTAATCCTTATTGGGGTGGTGGCTATAATCTGAATTCACTTCAAGGTGGTGGATGGGGTGGTTATCCGGCCGGTTATGGTGTACCATTTGGATATGGACCCGGCAATGGCTTCGGAGGCGGCATTGGTGGTGCTGGCGGATGTAATGGTGGAGCCTTAACTGGTGGGTTCGGTGGTTTTTATAGTCCCTTCGTAAGGTAATTTATGAATTTTTTCATTCCAAACAAGCTTTCAGTCAAGCAGAAGATTGAATTGCTTGAAATCTTTACCGGCTTTGAAACGAGCAACCGCTACGAAATTAATGAGGCCGGAGGCAGAAAGTTTTTATTTGCCTTTGAAAAAAGCGGATTGATTTGGAAGTTTTTACTAACTGACCGAAGACCTCTCGAAATCCACATGGTTGACGATGCCAAAAGAGAAGTTTTTCTTTTAAAGCGTGGTTTCTTTTGGTTTTTTCCTAGTTATGAACTCTTCCACGGAAGCGAGTTGGTGGGCAAGATTAAAAAGCGTTTTGCTTTCTTTCACACCAAATATTCAATCAAAGATTCAAGCAACGAAGAAATTGCAAAGCTCGAAGGTCCGATGTGGAGGCCTTGGACATTTAACATAAAAGCGCCCAATGGTAAAAAAATTGGTCTGCTCGGCAAAAAGTTTAGTGGCTTTAAAGAATTTTTCACTGATTCGGATAATTTTAGTTTTCAGGTAGATGATAATATTCAAGATAATGCTCTCAAAGCCTTAATTCTTGCTTCCACTTTTGCGGTTGATTACGATAACTTTGACATTAAGCCTACAAACAGCAACTAAAACTATTCTTCAAAAATAAATACTTTAAAATCTTAGTTTCTATTAATAAACAAAGTAATAGACAAAGATCTCAGCTTAACGCTATTATGCTAAGTCTTAATTTACTCAAGTATTTGCAAATTAAGCATAGATTTAACGGGCCGTGGCGTAGTTTGGTAGCGCACTCCCTTGGGGTGGGAGAGGTCGCTGGTTCAAATCCAGTCGGCCCGATATTATTTAAAAACACATATTTATAACCTCTTTAGCTGGCGTGTTACTCTATTATCTAAACACCACTTTCAAGCTAACTGGATTATATTGGTAAAGAGGAAAGTTTAAATAATCAATGGATTCGGAAGTAATAATTCACGCGACCACCAATTTTAAAGATCCTCAAGCTTCTATTGAGGTGAAAAATCTGTCCAAAGCCTATGAAGACAAAGTTATTTTAAACAAAGTTAGTTTTTCCGTCAAAACGGGTGAAACAATAGCCGTTGTTGGGCCCTCTGGAACAGGAAAATCAACTTTATTAAAAATTATTTCTGGTCTTGAAATTCAAGATTCTGGTGAAACCAAGCTTAGAGACGAAAACATTGGAATGGTTTTTCAATACTCTGCACTTTTGAATTCTTATACCATTGGAGAAAATATTGCTTTTGCACTTCACGATTCGGACTTATCGGAAGAAGAAAAAGAGAAATTAATCCGCGAAAAACTTGATGTAGTAGGGCTTGAAGATTATTATGATGCTTTACCAGATAAGCTTTCGGGCGGGCAACAAAAGCGCGCAAGTTTTGCCAGAGCAGTAGTAAATGATCCTAAAATAGTTCTTTATGATGAACCAACCGCTGGCTTAGACCCAATAACCTCAACCATAATCGAAGATTATATGAATAAGCTCTCCAGATGTGAGAACACAACCGGCGTTGTTGTTACCCACCAACACTCAACAATCCGTAGAACAGCTGACAAAGTTATTTGCCTGTTTAAAGGAGACATTGTTTGGGCGGGAAGAATAGAAGATGTAGACACCGACGATAATCCATTCATCCGTCAGTTTATGGACGGAAAGACAGTTGGCCCTTTTACAAGTAATTAAAATAAAAAAAGGAAGGTTTAAAACCTTCCTCTAAAAAAGTAAATTGTAGGGGTTCAGCATGCTGAACCCGCTTAAACCAAACCTGAATTAAATAGTTTCAGCTATTAGTATCTTTGTTTCTTCCGCGTTGTGAACGTAAGAATGGCGATTATGATGACGAATCATTTTATTCTCAATTCCTCTTTCGAGCGAACTGATGCAAACTTCCGCCGATTTAAGTTTACTTGCAATATGCTCGCAGGCTACTTGAGGGAAGACATGCTCACCGCAAGTATAAATGTCGATCGCTGCATAGCCTTCATCGGGCCAAGTGTGAATCGAACAATGTGACTCGGATAGCAAAATTATTCCGCTAACACCGATTGGGGAAAACTGATGAAAAATTGAATTGACAATTGTTGCTCCAGCTTTTACAACTGCCTCTTCGAGCACTTGCTGAACGTATTCCACTGAAGAGATGAGTTCACGCTTGCAACCGCTTAAATCAGCGATTACGTGACGACCCATTGTACCAAAATTTGTACCGAAGTCTGTATCGGTACTTGCCCCAGTATTGGGATTTTGAAAATCTTGAGTTATGCCTTTAACT
>JANRMG010000214.1:0-6234 GCA_033761855.1 Candidatus Caenarcanales bacterium | reverse complement strand
CATCAATTTTCTCTTAAATCCCTTTTTTAGTCACCTTTCTCAATGATCGTCACGCGCCATTTTGTCCCTTAACTCAAAATTTAAAATTGGAACTTTGACCTGTGTTCGTTAGCATAACGACTCTCCTAAAATCTATTTTATTCTTTACATATTTACTTTTTATTAAGAAAACCTTTTAAATAGCTTAAGAAGCGAACTTAGAGTACTTAGCAATCTTCAATGACAAAAATTAATCTTTTATATTGTCCATGTCACAACCATGCTGAAGCTGAAAAAATTGGAAAAGCTCTCCTAGAAGCAAAACTCGTGGCTTGCGTAAATATCTTAGACGGTATTGCTTCTCTTTATTGGTGGGAGGGCAAGATTCAAAAGGATAGCGAAGTTCTTTTACTGGCCAAGACGTCTGAAAGCCACAACAAACCAATCGAAGAAAAAATCAGTGAACTTCATAGTTATAATTGCCCTTGCATTGCCTTCTTTGAGGTTGCACGAATTAACGATGTTTATAAGAAGTGGCTCAATGAGTCTTTAAAGAGCTGAACCTTAAATTTGTGTATATTAAAACTTTTTTGGGCTTTAAGCTATGTTAGATTGACGTCAAATATTTACGCTACTACACAATAAAAACAGGAATGAAACTAGGCGATAATCCTAAGTTATGACCTATGAAGAATTTTAATTCAAAAAAATTATCTTTCAAAAAGAAAACCTAAAAATAAGTTTACTTACTAAGATTGTAAAAAATTAAATAAGTAAAGTTTTCATCAAATTCACAAGCGTTTCCAGTTGTGCAAAAATATAAGAAATTTCAAGTTTTTGAATTAATATTTTATGCAACCTTCTTCAGGAATTTTACAAAAAAATCTAGATCAAGTTAGTCTGAGCGCCGAGACAACCACCAGTTTCTTAGAACAAGTAGCAGCTAAAGTTCCTGGATTTGATGATTCCATGCTTAACATAATCTCTCACTCAAAAAGAGAAATTATTGTTGAAGTCCCAATTAGAATGGATAACGGCAGCATTTCTGTCTTCAGAGGGTATAGAGTACAGCATAATAATTCACGTGGAGGCCCTTTTAAAGGTGGTCTTCGTTATCACCCAGAAGTAAACCTCGCTGAAGTTCGTGGATTGGCGATTTTGATGACTTGGAAAGCGGCCCTTGTTAGAATCCCTTTTGGTGGAGCCAAAGGCGGAATTGCTTGTGACCCCAAACAACTTTCTAAAACCGAACTTGAGCGTCTAACCCGTGCTTACACTGAGCATCTTGGAGATAATATTGGACCCTATTCTGATATTCCCGCTCCAGATGTAAACACCAATGCTCAAGTAATGGCTTGGATGTTTGATGAATACGCTAAAAGTCACAATAATTGTTCTCCAGCTGTTGTTACTGGAAAACCACTTGAAATTGGTGGCTCCGAAGGCAGAGAGGAAGCAACTGGAAGAGGGGTGGTAATTGTAATCCTCGAATTACTCAATGATTTGGGCCTCAATCCTTCGGAACAAAGATTTATTATTCAAGGCTTTGGCAATGTGGGATCCCACGCTGCAAGGATTTTGCATTATGAAGTTGGTGCACCTGTAATTGGTGTTTCTACAGTAGAAGGCGCCGCTTTTAATAAAAATGGGTTAAACATCCCCGAGCTTTTAAACTATCAATCCAAGCATGGAACCATAAAAGGCTTTCCGAATTCTGAATGGTTAACAAATGAAGAAATGCTTTTACAGGATTGTGATGTGTTGATTCCGGCAGCTCTAGCAAGTTCTATTACTGAAAAGATTGCTAAAGAAACAAAAGCAAAAGTTATAGTAGAAGCAGCAAATGCACCGGTAACCATCGAAGCAGACGCTGTTCTTAACGATCGTAAAATCCACGTTATACCAGGAATGCTAGCTAATCCAGGCGGAGTTATTGTTTCATATTTTGAATGGGTTCAAAATCTACAGCAGCTTTACTGGGACAAAGAAGAAGTAATTCAAAGATTGGAAAAGCTTTTAAAACAGGCTTACAAGCGAACCTATACTTCTTCGGTTGAGCATAATTGCTCTTTTAGAGAAGCTGCTCTTAGAATAGCTCTGATTGATGTCATCAAATCAATTCAGTTAAGAGGTTTTTAAATTTAAATAAAATTTTGAAAACAAAATTCAATAGTTTATTGCTAGCTAATTTTGTTATTCTTAGATTTTAATTATCACTTTTTTTTAAATTGTTTACTGAAATAAATTACAAAATTTTGATTAAAGCAGCATTAATGACTTGTGCAGTTTTTTTTGCTTTTAGCCATTTACCACTCAAAGTATTTTCGCAGGAACAACAGCCATTAGAAACAGCAATGGTTAAAAGAGATTCTGTTGAAAAGGATTTATCAGAATCATTCAACTCTTCTACTAGTTCTTCCATTCAGGTTATTCGAGGTGGAATAGAGTATTCAAACATCAAAGATGTTAATTATGAAAAAATACTTTCTAAAGACGATATCTTAATTTTAGATTTAAGAACTGTCCTTGAAATGGCAATGGACAAGAATCTATCGATTGATATTCAAGAATATACAGTAAAAGCTGCAAGAGACAGACTTATTGGAAGAACAGGTGCATTTTTACCAAATGTTTCTTTCATTCAAGATATTGCTCGTAGAGAGGGAAATATTCAGCTATTTGGCGATCAAACGATTGAAGTTCGTCAAACTTCTTATCAACCAAGATCCGACACTAGATTTACACTTTTTCAGGGCGGACGAGTCTTGTTTGGCTGGATTTCATCAAAGAATCTACTTAAATCAAGTAAGCAAGATTTAACACAAGCTGTTCAGGACAGCTTGACCTCTGTAAGTACAACTTTTTTCGAGCTTCAGCGATTTCAGGCTGAATTAGAAACTGAATTAAGAAGATTAGAACAAGCCGAACTAAATCTAAAGCAACGTAAAATCGCGCTAGATCTTGGTGATGATATTAAGTTAAGTGTACTTTTGGCACAACAAGAAGTTGACCAAGCAAAATCGCGCATTGCAACTTTAAAAGGAAACTATTATTCTCAGTCCGCACGTCTGAATGAGCTTTTAAATCTTCCATACAAAACTTTAATTGTTCCTATGGCTGAATCCATCGAAAGCAAGATTATTCGTTGGCAAGAAAAACCCACCTTAGAAACATTGATTGGAAGAGCTATCTCCAATAATCCCAAATTACAATCCAAACAGTACGAGGTAAAAGCTGCTCGCGCAGACCAGATTGCAACTGTTGCTAACTTTTTACCAGAAGCTGGGGTTCAAAGTGTTAATGGTTTTATCGGACCTGATTACTCTAGTTTAGTCTCTAATAATGTTTATTCCTTCTATGTTCGTTACGATATACTGAGCAATTTAGGAGTTAGTCCTGTGGCCAATTATCTTGAAGCAAAACATAATAAAGAGAGAAATAAAAAAGAGTTTGAGCTCCTAACAAAACAGACCGAACAGCAGGTTTCTCAGAATTATTTAAATGTTATTTCTGGGGAAGAGGTTTTAAATTCTAATATTTCGGCTCTTAATGCCTCAGAAGAAGCATATAGACAAGCACTAGCCAGACTAAAAGCTGAAGTTGGAACACCTTATGAACTTAAGGTCGCTCAGACAGATCTCGCAAGAGCAAGGGCTGATTATTATCAATCTTTGGTCAATTTTAAAGTTTCCCAGCTTCAATTAATCAATGTTTTGGGGCTTTCAAATGTAAATAATATTGTGGAAGGTGTCGATTTATGAGGGATTCTGTGAATTTTAAATTTTTAAGTCAGTTTTTGGTTTTATTTTCCTTTATGATCTTGCTTTCATCATGTGGACCGAAGTTCCAGGGACCTCCCAGTATGGCTGTTCCAGTGCAGACTATGGTTTTAAGAAAGCAAATCGTCGATAATTACTCAAATTATTTAGCAACTCTTAAATCTCGCCAATCAGTGAGCCTGAGCTCTGAAGTTGTTGGACAAGTCCAAAAGATTTACGTAAAGTCAGGAGACAAGGTCACTAAGGGAAGCATAATTGCCAAATTAAGAGCCGATAGAGAAATTGCAAGTATGAACGCTCAGCAAGCAACAACTCAGTCCAGACAAGAAGCTTATAAAATTTCTCAAAAAAATCTAGAATCCGCAAAAGCAAGACAGAAAGAAGCTAAAGAGAATCTGGAAATTAACAGAAAACAGTATCAGCGCTATCAGCAACTTTTTAAGGAACAACTAATTAGCAAAACTCAATTAGAAAATTACGAAAACAAGCTCATTCAAGCGCAAAGCGCTTACGATGCACTCACCGCCGAAGAATCCGCTCGCCGCTTTGATATTCAACAAGCCAGAAGTAATATCAGTGAGTCTTCAGCTATGGTTCGTGAAGGGGCTGCACAGATTGATAAACTAAATATCAGGGCACCTTTCGCTGGCACAGTAGGAGACATTCCGGTCAAGGAAGGGGATTTGGTTTCTACAGGCACAATTATTGCTTCGGTCGCCAATGTTTCAAGTCTTGAGGTTTATGTTAATGTTCCGGCTGAAAAAATTAATCAGCTTAAAATCGACTCTCCAATCGAACTAGTTGATTCGGAAGGTAAAGTCGTTGGAATTAGCAAAGTATCTTTCATTTCACCAACGGTTGATCCTAGCTCTCAAACAGTGTTAGTCAAGGCTAATCTGGTTAATAACCAAAACCTTCTTCGTGATGCTCAGCAAGTTAATTCGAGAATCCGCTGGGATGCAAGTCCGGGCTTTTTAATTCCTACAACAGCAGTTAACCGCTTTGGAAGAAGTAACTTTGTCTTTTTAGTTGCAAAAAAAGGAAAAGCAGATGTTGCAAAGATGGTGCAGGTTGAGCTCGGAGAAATACAAAACGGCCAGTATAAAGTTCTTTCTGGCCTTAAAGAAAGAAGAATCATAATTACAAATGGTTTGGAAAAACTTTATGACGGAGCAGCAATTATTGTTCCTAACGATAAAAAATCAAAAAAAAGTAAAAAATCAGCCAGCCCTTCGAGTGAGGCTAAAGAATAAATATGTTTGTAGATTTTTTCATTAAGCGTCCGATCTTTTCAATTGTTTCTTCGATGGTTTTTGTGATTGGGGGCTTGATTTGTATTCCGCTTCTTCCAGTAGCGCAGTTTCCAAACATTGCACCGCCCCAAATTACGGTTAACGCCATCTATACCGGGGCCAGCGCCGAAGTTGTGGAATCAGCGGTAACAATCCCGCTTGAACAGGAAATTAACGGTGTTGAAGGTGCAAAGTATATTACCTCTAATAGCGGGAGTAACGGAGCCTCTGCGGTAACTATTACTTTAGAGCCAACTCGAAATCCTGATGACGCCCTCGTTGATGTACAAAACCGTGTAAAACGTGCTGAGGCGAGGCTCCCCGATGAAGTTAAAAAAACTGGTGTTTCAGTTCAAAAAAGTTCAAACTCGATTGTTATGGTTTTTGGTCTTTATGCTGAGGATGGACGCTACGACAAATTCTTTATCAGTAACTATGTAGACCGCTATATTCGAGATGAGCTTTTAAGAATAGAGGGAATCAGTGAAGTAAGAATTTTTGGTGAAAGAAAATATGCCATGCGGGTTTGGCTAGACCCTAACAAACTTGCAAGTCGTAATCTTTCGGCTAACGATGTGGTGAATGCACTTAGAGAACAAAATATACAGGTAGCAGCCGGGCAAATTGGACAACCACCTTTTGAAGGGGCACAGGCTTTTCAGATGAGTATTAAGGCTCAGAGCCGTTTAGAAGATGCAAGTGAATTCGAAAACATAATTGTGAAATCGGCTGGTGGCGCTTTAGTAAAAATAAAAGACATAGGCCGAGTAGAGCTTGGGGCCGAAGATTACAGTTCAATGCTTCGATTTAAAGGCAATGAAAATGTGGTTGGAATTATTGTTAATCAACTGCAGGATGCCAATACGATTGAAGTAGAGAGAAAAATTAAAGATCGCCTTACTGAGCTCCAGAAGACTTTTCCCAAAGGCTTAAAAATTGGTGTTGCTTTTAGCACGGCACAATTTGTGCAAGAGTCTACCAAAGAAGTTGTCTGGACTTTGATTCAGGCAATTGCTTTTGTAATTTTGGTTATTTTCCTTTTCATTCAAAGCTGGAGAAGTACATTAATTCCGGTAATTACTATCCCCGTATCTTTAATTGGAAGTTTTATATTCATAAAAGTTTTTAATTTTTCGATTAATACACTTACGCTTTTTGGAATCACTCTTGCAACGGGAATAGTG
>JANRMG010000213.1:0-9847 GCA_033761855.1 Candidatus Caenarcanales bacterium | reverse complement strand
AAGTTCAATGGCTTATCTGATAAGAAGTTTATCTTGCATTTGAAAGAGTGTGAATTTAGATTTAACTATAGACATTTCCCTCTGGATAAGCTAATCTACAAATTGTTTAAAACTTATTCTCTCAAAGGGATCTAGACCCATAGGAATACACAATGAGCAAGTTAGAAGAAGAGGATATTGAGCTCTTAGCAACTAATAAACAGCTGAAAATCTTGTCTGATTTTTTTCTTAGTTTTTATTTGGGAAGCCAAGGAAACAGAAGGGGAGCTGGAAGCAACTTTCATTCTCTCAAGGAATACAATCCTCAGTCTGATGATTCCAAAAACATAGATTGTACTTCACTTGCAAAAGACCAAAAGCTCCACTCAAAGCAGTTTTTCGAAGATAAAATTGTAGAACCTTTTTTAATCGTTGATTCCAGCGGTTCGATGAAGACAAAAGAAGACAAAATAAATTCTTTAATTTACTTTTTCAAAAAGGTCTTTGAATACACCCAAACTTCTTGTAAGTCTTTGAGGGTTTTAGCTGGAGACGCTGAGCTACAGCAAGATTTAGAACTTAAGTTATTTAAGAATTATTCTGTAAAAGAATTCTTGGCTCAAACAAAGCTAAATTATGGCAAACAAGGCGATCTTGCAAAACTCATTCAGAGCGCATCAACAAAATTCAGGCGTAGAAATTTTGTAATTGTTATTTCAGATTTTATTGATTCAGAAGCAGCTTTTAAGGAGCTAAGCCTTTTAAGCCATAAACATATTCTTTTGGCGGTTCATCTTCACTCTTCCTTAGAGAGCGAGATACCACAATCCGGAACATTTTATGCCAAAGACCCAGAAACGGGTGCCACCAAAATTATTGATTTCTCAAGCCAGGACTTTAGAAACAATTATGCAAAAATAGTTGAACTAAAAAGAACACATGTTCAAAAAGCTCTGCTAGAGCTTGGATCAAACTGTTTGTCATGGCAGTTTTCTACTGAGCAAAGTTTGGCTTCCAACATAAAGTCCTTTATGTCAATAAATTCTTTATAAGAATCTCTTTGCAAGCTCTGCCAATCAGTCTTTTAAGCTGTACTTATAAAGTGATTGTCATCAATGAAGTTAAACCATTAGAAAAAGAACCTGGCTTAGAAATATTTATTTTGTTGTTAGTTTGTCCTTGACCAGTCTTTTTGGCGCTTTGTAAAGCATTAGTAACACTGGTATTAGTTTGCATTTGTCCAGCCAAATTATTGTTTGTCGGTCCAGGAACTACAGGGTTGGGATCACCAGGAACAGGACCGGGGATGAATAAACTCGGAGCGGTTACGCTGCCAGAAAAAAGGACAAAGCTCGATTGTCCGGGAGCAGTATTAGTTACAGGATCATAGCCTGGTGCACTAGCTGGGTCGTTTGGATTGACTGGATCGCCGTTTTGGTCGGTTAAGGCAACACGTCCATCCATGCCAATGCTGTGGTCTCTTTCAATGGTACCCTGAACACTTTGGCTTCCGGTCGAGAGAGCGTTTCCACCCCTGCTCGATGCTGCTTGACTTACGCTTTCCTGTCCCGAAAAAGGAAGAGCGTCACCACCAGATATACTAACTCTAAAAGGATTAGTTGGATCTGGATAAGAGGTCGGAGGAGTGGTTACAGTGGGGATTGAACTTGAAACATTGACACCCAAATTTTGCTGGATAGCTGTCACTGGAACTTGTGTTTGAGCTTGCTGAGAGCCGGTGGCCTGCCAGGTGCCGGTTGCCGTTGCCGTTGCTGTTCTTCCAGGTAAAATATTAAAGTCACAGATGTTTGAGGTGTAAGTTGCTAGCAAGCTAGAAGCTTGATTATTTACTGCCTGTTTTTGAAGAGACGCATTAGAAGCACTGTTAATGTTGATTGCACCAGTACCTTTTTTCTTTGCTGCTCCTTGAGCCTGAGAACTGTTGGAGTTCTCTATCTCTCCCTGAAGTTGGTTAGCACTACTTATTTGATTAAAAGCTAAAACGGCCAATCCAGGCCCTCCGCCGATTACAATATTTGACATAACAATCCTCCGAATATTGATTAATTTCCTTCCTGGAGCCGCTTAAAATTTGTGTATAGGGAAATGCCCAATTTGTTCAGGGGGAACTCGGCGAAAGGTTAGCCGCTCCCAGTGTGTTTTGGGGATGGTGTGCAAAATATCTTGCCTGTAGACTCTGTTCCAGTCAGGATTCTCAAGTTCATTTAAGAGTACTAGTTTCCCTCGGAATTTCCGTAAAAGTTCTTATCAAAGTCAATCTTCGGAGGTAAATTCCTCTTTTTACTTTTGGTTGTTGTGGCAGAAAACCCTCTGAAGTTGTAAGGGTTTCTTTGGTGCCCATTTGCTTTTTTGCAAGAAAATTTCATTCATGTCAAATACAAATCAAATGATTTGGTCAGACAAATTTAGAAAGCAACATTGCTAAAGATGGAAGAAGTTTATTTCGGGTAATTCCTGAGAAAGTTTCTTTAGAGGAGGCATTACATAAATATTATGAAAAGATTTTTTGCTGGCAAATTAACCAATAAATTCCTAAAAGACGAAAAGGCAGCCATAAACGAGTTTATAGGCTTAATCGTCTTCTTGATGATAATTTTTTGTGTTTTAGTACCTTTAATTGTTGAACTTTTAGCTTATACGGGCCAGGCTCAAGAAGTGGATAGGCTAACCAAAATTGCTTCTAAGAGGGCTTGTACACTATTAGCAAACCCTAATATTGGTGTTGCTGCCGATTTAAAACAAGGAAGCTTGGGTGTTGGAACAGATATAAGTGCAATGCAACCCTTGGTTAATAGTATTTTTCAACAAGAAGCCGCTCACCCACAAACCTATTTTGAAAACACTCAAGATAAGCAAAATATTGATTTAAAAATTTTTGATATTGCGGGTCAGGAGATTGATATCCGAAATGATTCAAATTGGGTTGATATTGAAGACCCAAATGGAGCCAAAGGGCGAGTGTTACTAGTTGGAACCAACTCTGAATCAGCACTCTGTCCGTCTGGTGGAGGCAGTGACTGGAAGTATTGTTTACAACCTGGAAGTGACGATGCTATTAAACAACAGGTTAAAAAAACTGGTATTGGAGGAGGCACTTCTGACAAAGACTTGATTCAAAGATTGCAAAGATTCCAAGCAGGAAGATGTTTACCGGGAGAAACCAATTGTAAGAATGACTTTGTTGGTCGGATAGACCGCTGTACAGTTTGCGTAACTAAAACAAGACAGTCTATTTTTAGCAAAACTGCTTTCTTCAACAATATTATTTCTTGCACAAATAAAGACGATAAACGCATCATTCCTTGCGCAATCAGTACCTGTGCAACCGAAAAATTAACCAGAGCAAGCACAAAGAGAGGTTACAACCCTGCCTACCAAAGCCAAAGAAACCTCGGTGCTGAACAGTTTAATTCAGTAGAAGTAGATTATCGTGAAAAACAAAACGAAAGAAATACTTTGCTAAAAGAAGAAACTAAGCTAACTGGTTATCAAGATAAAAAAACTAATGAAGCAACAAAGAATATTTTTAACGAGATGAACGAGCAATTCGTTCCCGTTAAAGATTTAGATTAACTCTCAGCTGAGGGTTTACTCTGAAATTTTATTAACGATAAGAGGCATTAATTATATATGTTGAATATATTAACTAAAGAACCTGTTTGCATCAGTCGCCTTATTAAAAACGAAAGAGCTGCTGTCTCTGAATTCTTAGGTTTTATATTATTTCTTCTTATCGTACTCGGTCTGCTAATTCCTCTTGGTATTGAACTGTTCATCTACAATAACCAAGCTCAAGAATTGGATAGACTCACTAAGATTGCTGCAAAGAGAGCTTGTAATTTAATGCCTTTATCTTCAATTGGCATTGGGGCCGATATTAATCAGGGTTCACTGGGAGTTGGTACTGATGTTTTGATTATGCAGCCTTTAGTTAATGCGGTTTTTAAAAACGAGGCCGCTCATCCAGAGAGTTATTTCCAAAATACCACTGATGGACAAAATATAGATTTAAAAATTTTAGATTCCTTGGGTAATCCTATTGATCAAACCGAAAGAGTGGCCATCACAGATACGAAAGGAACCGCTGATGAAGTTTTAATGGTCGGTTCCAATACAGATGCTGGCCTATGTCCAGCCGGTGGCGGCAGTAATTGGAAATACTGCTTAGATAAAAGTGGTGATTCGGCCGCAAAACAAGCTTTAATGTCTACTGGTAAGGCAGAAAACGAAGATCTCGTAGCTCGAATGGAAATGTTTCAGCCCGGTAGATGTGGAGAAGGCAAAGACTGTAGCCAAGACTTTTCTGGAAGAATAGACAGGTGTACTGTCTGTGCCACCAAATCCAGACAGTCCATCTTTTCAAGAAGCGTTTTTCTTAGAAAGATATTATTTTTAGATTGCAGTAAAAGCAACAGCGTTACTCTGCTACCCTGCACTATGACAGCTTGTGCTACCTCAAAGTATGTCCAATATAGTGGCAAACGCGGATATGCTCCACATTACCGGGATATGATGAACTTAGGACAGTCCTATCAGGCTCTTGAAGGGAATCCCAATACTTCTTCTGTCAAACTAAACGATGGCAAAGCCGATGACAACACTTTTTGTTTAATGCTTAAAGGTGTATACGAAAAAGGAATGTTTGACAACCTCCTAGGTCAAGATGCCTGCAGTCATATGAATGTGTCAACCCCACCAACACCAACCACCTCTGGACTGCCAACATCAAGCGGTTTACCAACATCAAGTGGCTTGCCAACATCAGGAATTCCCAGTTCAGGAGGTTTACCAACTTCTGGAATACCAACGACAAGCGGAGGCTTTCCAACCTCTGGAATTTCCACTTCTGGGACTGGTATTGGTACTAGTGGCTCTGGAACAACAAGTGGAATACCAAGTACTTCAGGAATTTCCACTTCTGGCACTCCAACGCAACTAACCGATCCATGCGCAAAAGAAAAAGAAGCCTTAAAAACTGCCTATGATGCTAAAAAACAAGCAATCAATTTGGAGCATAAAGATCACTCGGTTGAAATAACAACCAGATATAGAGCTCAGGGTAAACTCGGCACCCCAGAGCATTTGGGTGAAGTAAATGCCGCGATAACGGATCAAAAAGCCAAGTTAGCTGCTGCAGAAGAAAAATATGATAGTGATTTAGCGGCTTTATCAGCTTTACCAAAATGTAAACAGGGAGGTACATCTTCTTCTGGTTCGTCGAGCGGCAGTAGTTCTTCTTCGTCATCATCCAGCAGCTCAAGCAGTAGTGGTACATCAACCTCTGGAGGTGCTATTGATCCGGGAACAGCGGGAACAAACACAGGAGGTGTTATAGGGAACGGTTTAGGAACGACGATTGGCAGTAATCTAGGGTCAGTTGCAGGTAGCAGCGGATCCGGCACTACAACTTCTGGAAGTAGATAACTAGCAGTAGCAAAATTTTTTTAGTTCAAACTATGAATTAAATTATTCCATTCTAATTGTGGATTTTCTGCTTTATAAATTGGTCTTCCTATCACTAATAAATCAGAACCAGCTTTAAGAGCTTCAACAGGAGTCATTACTCTTGACTGATCATCGTTATCGATTTTCTTCAGACGTATACCAGGGGTAATTAGTTTTATTTCGGAGAATTGTTTTTTTAACATTCTTGCCTCATTGGCTGAAGAAACAAACCAACGCACACCAGCTTGGTAAGCCATTCTCACTAAATCAGAGGAGAAAGCGGGAAGTGTAAAATCAGTAATTCTAGGAAAGTCTTTTTGAATACTTTCGTTAGAATGGGATGTCAAAACAGTGACTGCAACGATGTTCAAGGAGTTTTTAGATGCGTTTAAGGCTTCTTCAAGCATTTTGGAACCACCCAAAGAGTGTAGCGTTAGAAATTTTATTTTATATTTTAAGTTAGATAATGCTTCTACACTCTTAGAGATAGTGTTTGGAATGTCATGAAGTTTTAAGTCAAGGAAAATTTCGCTTTCTGGACAAAGTTGATTAACTAACTCTAAAGCGCACAAAATACCGACAGAGGAAGTAAGCTCTAAGCCGATTTTCAACACTTTGGGTTTAGGGTTTAGCTGAGACAAAAAAGCAATAACTTCTTCTTCCCGAGAGAAATCCAGAGCCAGAGCAATTTTGTCTTTTAAGTTTTTTGAAGTTGACTGCAAGTTTCCCCAATTTGACTAATCAGCAATTACGTAAAGTGGCATTTGAGGATTAACTACTCCCATCCCCGTTAAGTTCTGGAAGCTTGTCTCAGAAATCCTAGTGGCCCTAAAGACACCTTGAAACGAGTCAGATTTAATTTGTCCATAAATTATGTCGGTGGATGGATCATAGCTGGCATCAAAGACAACCTCTTTTTCATCTTTCTTACTGACCCAATGAATTATTTTTCTGACATTCTTAAAATCTTCTATTGTTGTTTTTTCATTTGCAAGACTTGGCTCTACCAAAAAGTTGTCACCTCTATCACTTAAAGAAAGAAAACCCACCAAAAGTAAATCATCTGCGGAGAGCTTATCCAAAGGAACTTCTTTGCCTTTGACGTATTTCCCGGTATCTGGATCTGTCATTATAGAGTATAGTTTGGCATTTGACTTTAACTTAGCCTCTTGTTTCGCTACGGTATAAATCCACTTACCATGCCAAGTCTGACCTTTTTTTACTGTTCTTTTATAAATCCTTCTTTTACGACAAACCAAATCCGTCTTGCCAGGTCCTGTAACCTTACAACTAGAATCAGTCTCCAAAAGACCATCAACTAGTTTTTTATGTGATGGTTTTATCTGTTGGTCAATTTTGGGAAGTACAACTGTTTGGTTGCATCCTCCAATTAAAGAAAAAACTCCAACAGTTAAAACAAATTCTTTAAACTTCATGTCTTCTAGACTCCCTTCTAGCTTGTTGTATTCTTTGCTCTAAATCTAAATTCAATTGCTCTTGAATTAACCTCTGTACCTTTGGATGCTTCGTATCGACATAAACGGTATATTCGGCATTTGGCATATTTGGATTTCTCTCACCACCCTTATTAGCAATGTTTTGGAAGTCTTCTTCGCTCAGCCTAGTTGCCTTCCACACATATTCGCCAATTGGAATTACGACGGTTTCAGTTTTTTTATTTTTCCCGGGTACTAACTTATACATAATCATTGAACAAGTTCCATAAATAATATCTTTTTCTGGATCGTACTTGGCTACACGGTGGTACTCTTGAGCATAGTAATTCCTCTTATCGGCAGGAGCCGGAAACCAGCTAAAATCCCATTCAAGGTCATTACCCTTAGCTTTAAAACCAGTATATGGAATCTTTACTTTTCCATATCCAGTTAAATCGTATCCCTTGGATGCATCATCAAAAGTAATAAAACCCGCATGTAGGAATTCATCTTTGCCTAAGTCTTCTAGTTTTACAGTTTCACTTTTTATGAACTTTCCGTTTGGTTCAAGAGTGTTTTTGCTTAAAACCGTGTAGTCCTTCATCCAGTGACCATCTCCAGAAGTTATAGAAAACATCCAATGACCCTTCCATGAGTTGCCTTTTGGAGCGGGCTTTTGGGCAACTTTAGAAATAACCTCTTGATGAGCTTTTGAGACAGTAGGTAAATTCCCGTAATTCCCTCCACTAGCCTTTTTATCAGCTTGAGAGCAGGCTGATAGTAAAGTACAAAGAAATACAATTTGAAATAGTTTTTTCATCATTCCTCCTAAAACACCATAGACTGGGCAACTTCTTTATATGGAGCGAACCAAATGTCGTAACTAGAGCCATAAATAACTTTGTCTTTGGTTTTTATAACTACGCTTTTTTCGGAAGAAGGATAGATTCCACCGCCCAATATATTGCGTTTTGTATAATCCAAGTTTTTGAGTTTAAGCTCAACGATATTCAGTTCTTTCATTGTTTTCAGTTCAGACTTGACACTCTTTCCATCGTGGTTAGAGTCAATCCAAAGAAGAAGCCCTTCAAGTTCTTTAGCAGTAATCTTTAAATCGCGATTTCTATCGAATAGTCTAGCGAGAGCCTCGTAGCCATTTTTAAACTGCTTACCCGCTGTAAATTCACTTAGCAGTTCTTGTCCACTGTCTACCCGACCGTTTTTATTTAAATCGTAGACAAGAAAACCGACTTGCCCATTATGTGAGTTTAGCCAATAGGTCTCTTTATTAGATTTTCCATCGAAAGAAAATTTAACTGCTTTATCAATATCTATAGATGGACTTGATGAATCTATAGATAAGATAATAGGACAGTAGCACGCACCGTCATATTCTCCTCCATATTGGGTTCCATCATTAAAACAAGAACCTCTGTTATTACCATATTCTCCATGAGCTGTTACCTTACAAGACGGAAAGGCAGCTTCAAATTTGTCGAAAACTTCTTTATTAGTAGTAGCTCCAATATCCATTCCTGTCCCATACATGGTTGCAAAGTTTTGTGCACAAGTGGGCGGTGGACCCGGAGGAGTGGGCGGACAACATTGATAGGCAATGGCCATATCTGTCTGATTCAATGTTGCACAGTGAGAATAGTTTGGTGGACAACCTGGATCTAAAGGAGAAGGAGGAATATTAGGTGGTGCAGCCTGCGTTACTTCTTCATCTGGAGGAAGATTAGGTGGTGCAGGTGGAGAAGTGTAGGGACTTGTCGGTGGTTTTAAAGGATTTCCTGGGTTAGTCGTTAAGGCGGGTGCTGCACAGGTTACTCCTCTAGGTATTGTTTCCAATCCTATTGTCTCTCCAGACAAATTCTGTGCTAATCCTTCATCATCTCCTGTACCTTCTTTACTTCCCATTCTCATAACAACTGCTCTTGCGTTTATTTCAAAGTCTCCAATAGTTATAAATTGGACAGGATTTAACTGTCTGCGATTGTTTGCTCCAGTAGCATCGGCACTAAATGCTCCAGAACCAGTTAAAAAAGGCAACCCTCCTGCAATCACAGGATCCATTCTTCCAGTTGCTCTGAAATTTACACAAAAATCTTTATTCCCATCATTGCTTCCATTAGAACAACATACACCTGTCCCATATGGACTTGCTAAAAGAGCCCACTCCAAGGACATAATCGGGCTGCTTACCTTATTGTTAACCTGGCAATTGTTTGGTGGGGAGTTTGGAATTTTGGAAAATCTTGATTCATTGTGAGGCTTGTAGCATTGATTCTGCCTTACATCGTCCACAAGAGATGGATCGCTTATCCGAGCTCCCCAGATGTTATATAAAAAAGTCTGAGAAGCATTTGTGTATTCTAGATCTGTTGCTCCTTGTACTCCTACCATTTTCCCTGCTACTGGCGTGCAACCTTCGCTAGGACAGGCTTGTGGTAGATTGGCCGAGGCAAAATCAGCAGTTTCTAAATTCATTTTAGATAGAGCCTCGTCTCTCAATCTAACCATATCTCTGGCGTAGACGAGGGCTGCTTCATTTGCCGCATTTTGGACTCTAGATAAGCTTACCCATCTTATTAAGAGTTCTAAAAATACTAATCCTGCAACCAGGGTCAAACCTACTACTGCAATTATTAAAAACCAAAATACTAAGGACCCTTTTTTCTTCCGCTTTGCCATCTTGTTCAGCTTCTCTATCATCTTTTTTTCCTTTTGGGATCCTTGCTGCCGAATTGTTAATTATTATTGAACATTGTCCAACAATAAAGCAATGAATAAGCTCATTCTTCCCAATAAGTCAAGACTTTAAACTGATCGATTGATTAATAAAATTCAACCTATTGTTGACTTCCAAACTGTCATTTGTTCAGTCTAAGCACAGATGAATTTGATATTTTTAACTGTTTTTTCTTTATGAAACTTATGAAACAAGGGGAATCTCTCTCCAGTCG
>JANRMG010000212.1:0-5298 GCA_033761855.1 Candidatus Caenarcanales bacterium | reverse complement strand
TGAGGCACATAACTTGCCACCACGAATGCTTTTGATCTCCTTTTCCATGTGGCCCACTCGGAGCATGTAGCTCGTGTAAAATCCAACGATTAAAGCCTTGGGGTAAATAAAATTTCATTATCTAAAATAATTACGACTACTTTTTGTTTGTTTTTTTCTGGGGTGAGTAAACCTCTATGGCCCTTGTCACCATTGAAAGACCAATTTTATTATTTTGTGCCTTATATAATTCTTGGGCTTTTCTAAAATCACTTAATCCACCTTGTTTATCTTTGGAATTAACTTTAGCCATCCCTCTATTAAAGTATGCCTCTGGAATATTTGGATTGAATTGAATTACTTTATCGGCACGAGTAATCGAATCATCAAAATCTTTTTCAGAAACATCTTGAAAACCCTCGCTGAGCTGTTCATTTAAATTCTTGTCGGTTATAACCACATCTGCAGCATCTTTTTTACCGCATGAAGACATAGAGAATGACAATGCAATAAAAACGATGGCTGAAAGAAATGAAGTGAAATTTTTCATAACAATCACCATTTTAGACTGAAGTTAAATATAAAAACTATTTTGTGTTTTGATTTATATTTTCCAAATGAAGAAAATCGCTCTTCAATTAAAAACAAAACAATTCTTAAACTTTATTGACTGTTGGAGTGATGTCTATAAAGATTTATCTTTGTGGAAAAAATTTTTGTTCTTTAGCTGGATGCTTCCAAACAACCTATTTGCATTCGTTTTTGCATCCATTGTTATTGGTTTTATTAGAGATCAAGAGAATAGTTCTTTTACAAGATTTAAAGATTGTCTTTTAGTCTCAATCTCCAAGGATTCTCTTTTTTGGAGAAACCGCTCTGTTTGCTTGGGAAGCATAATCATAAGTCCAAAAGACTCGTCACAAGAAATTTTACTTCACGAATACGGACACAGTCTTCAAAGCCAAAGACTTGGACCTTTGTATTTTTTGATTATTGGCCTTCCAAGCTTAATAAGAGCCACTCGTTATTCTTGTTTTCCCTCTTGTTTTTCTCGGTATTCTTTTGGGCATTGCAAAACAGACTCTAAATATTCTTACTTCCACTGTTTTGTAGAAGCCTGGGCCGACCATTTGGGTGGGGTTTATGCGAGGCACGAACATAAGTTTAAGGATTATAGAGAGTATTTTTGGAGAGAGTTATTTTAACTCTTTGCTTATTCTTCTTTTGGGCTGTACCAATCGATATTTTTGGTAGCGTACATAATGACACCAAGAATTATGAATAATCCAACTGAGCCAAATAATAAGGACATATCCTGGAGCTGAAGTAAAACATACAAGAAGGAATAGAGAAAGAGCAGAACTCCGAGCATGTAGAGGTATAAATTAGGCTTTTCCTTTCTTGTGATTTCTTTTGTATAAAAGGTAATTAAACCAACATTAGCCAAACTAGCTAATATATAAGCCCAGGCAAAACCGATGAATTCTGATAGAGACAAAAGCAGCAAATAAAAGATGCAAACAGCTATACCAACCAAAAGATATTGGAAAGGATGTATTTTAATTCTTGATATGACCTCAAACATGAAATAAGTAATAAAAGTTAAAGCTATAAAAAGAATTCCGTACTTAACCGCTCTTAGAGAGCTCCGATAGAAATCAACTGCAACTAAAAAAGAAACTCCTGTGGCAACTGACTGAGCAGCCGACTTATTGTTTCCTTCATACTCTTTTATATAATCTGGTTTGTCAATTTCTTCTTTTAACCATTCCGTTGACCCGATCCAGTCTTGTACATGTCCTCTTGCTAAGTGCGAAATATCCCAACTAGCTGAAAAGCCTTTATCGTTAATTTCTTTTGAGGTGGGTGAAAAAGCCCCTATAAAGCTTGGATTAAGCCATGAAGATTGGATTGAGATTTTACTATGCCTTCCAACCGGAATAAATTTTATTGAATCAGTGCCCCTGAGCTGAAGATCAATAGTGAATTTGTTCTGCTGACTATATTTATCCGTTAAATTTATCTTAGTTGAAATACCATCTGAAAGAACCAAAGAAGTGTTCACTTTAGGTTCAAAGTTATAAGTAGTATCGGCAAACTTTATTTTAGGTTGTCCCTGAATGGTCTTCAAATCATTGATTCCAACAGCCACAAAGGAATCATCCCAAAGAATTTTCTTTAAATATCCGTTATTGTGCGGTTGAAGAGGAGGAAAAAATCCGCTTATCTGCAAATCTGTGACATAGACAACTCTTTTGAAAATCCCTTTATACTTAGTTTCAGTTTTGACTTTGGCCTTTAAATCGAGTTCTTCGGGCAGAATATGCCTATACTTCATTGTGTCCACTAAATTTCCTTTACTGTCTCTCTCCTGGCTTATGAAGGGAATCGTTAAAAGGATTGGTGCTATTACTTGACTTGAACCCCAAGTTTGGGTAATTGATTCGCTGGCTTCATCACGATATTGATTACGCTCAACAATTACCTGATTGACCAATGCAAGCGGTATAAGCATTATTAACCCAATGATTCCTAAAACCAATAATCGTAAAGTTAATTTAGTACCTTTGTTATTCCAGAGAGAATTGCCTCTTGCAGAGACATTTGTACTTGGTTGTTCTACATTCATAAAAGTAAATTTAGTGAAATTATTTTGCTCAGCCTAACACATAATAACAAGCAAAACATCAGCGAAGCACAAGTTAATAAACGAAAAATCATTTTAAACTTCCAATCTAAATTTCTTTAGCCAACTCTTCAGCCTGCTCTATCATTCCCTCTATGAGCTTGAAGCCATCCATCCAAAAACTTGGATCGTTGATATTTACATCAGCTAGCTTTATTAAATCCACCGGATTCATGCTGCCACCCAGAGACAATATTTGAGTATATTTGTCTTTAAATTCCTGTCCACGTTTTTTGGATTCATTGTAAAGAGTGATGGAAAGCAAGAGGCCAAAGGCATAGGCATAACAATAAAAAGGTGAATGAATAAAATGGCTGATGTAAAGCCACCAATAAGAATAGTTATCAGTCATGGTCACAGAATCTCCAAACATACCCTTATTGGATTCATGCCATAACTCGTTGATTGCTTCGGTCGTGAGCTCGCCCTTTTCTCTTCTGGCATAATGCAACTTTTCTTCGAAGCGAGTCATGTAGACCTGACGATAAACAGTTGCAATAATTTCATCAATTTTGGTAACCAAGAGCGAGAGCTTCTCTTGCTTTGATTGAGACTTTTCCACCAAGCGATCAAAGGTTAACATCTCGCCAAAAACACTGGCTGTCTCAGCCGTTGTGAGAGGAGTATCAGCTTCCAAATATCCAACTTTTCGCGACAAATATTGGTGAATGCCGTGCCCGAGCTCGTGAGCGAGGGTAGACAAGTCCCGCGAGGTACCGGTGAAATTAACCAAAATATATGGGTGAACCGAAGGAACAGTAGAAGCTGAAAAGGCACCACCTCTTTTACCGTCTCTCAGAGCCGCATCAATCCAGTTCTTGTCAAAAAATTCTTTAACAATATCTGCAAACTTGGGACTAAAGCTTGAATAGGACTGTAAAACAAAATCTTTGGCTTCTTCCCAGTTCCACTCTTTATTATTGGAATTTGCAAGGGAAAGCGGCGCATAACGGTCATAATCAAGCATTTCATCAAGACCGAGCAGTTTTTTCTTTAATTTATAAAATCTGGCAACTAAACCAACATTGCTTTCGGTGGCTTTCATTAAAGCTTGCACAGCTTCATCATCAATCTCATTTGAAAGGTTTCTTGCTTTCATCGGATGAGGGTAGCCACGAAACTTATCTTCAATCGCATGCTCTTGGACAAGCACATTAAAGAGATAAGTTAACAAATGCTTTTGACTCTTGAGACCCTCGGTAAGAGACTCAGAGGCTTGCTTGCGGATTGCTCTTTCGGGAGAGTAAAGCAAAGATAAAACTTCCTCTTCGCTCATCTCTTTTTCTACTTGCTTTCCATCCTCGGTGCACGTGATTTTAAATCTTAGACGAGAAATTACTTCGTCAAACAAACGAGTCCAGGCTGTTCCGCCGGTTAAAGCAACTTTTTGTAAAATTATTTCTTCTTTTTCGCTGAGCTGATAAGCCTTAAATTTGCGAATACTTGCGAGATAGTGGTGATAAAAAGACAAGCTTTGATCTTTCAAGAACTTGTCTGCATCTTTATCTTCGAGCATATTCCATTCGAGGGTAAAGAAAGTGGTTTCTTCACTTATCTCTGTATGGGCCTCTTGCAAACGCGAAATTAAAGCTCCATGTTCTGCTTTGGCACTATCAGCCGCGTGGAGCAAATAAGCGTAGCAAAGAGGTTTATCGCCGATTTCGTGGAGATTTTCTAGTTCTTTAAGTGCATCTTTGAGCTGAGAAGGAGAGAGAGTTTTTAAGTTGCCTTGATACTTTTTACGAAACTCTTTTGCCTTACCGAGCGACTCTTGAACGTCATGGTTTATTTGCGGGTCATTGTAAGATTTGTATAAATCGCTTAAATCCCAAGACGGAAGAGAGATTTGCTTATCGGCAACTTGTGAAGTCATTGATGAATGATGAAATTAACTAATGTAAATTTAGTTTAACACTGTCTCAAAACTTAGCTGTTTCAGAGTGCTTATCGTTCAAATAACTTCACTCATTAAGTTCAATCAAGAAGCTCAATCAAGAAATTAAATCAAGCTTTAAAACTAATTTTTAGATATTCTTTTCCATCTATGGTCTGACCCTCCAGTTTTTGCAATTCTTCCTGAGAAAATAAATTAGTTAGCTCAGAGGGAGGGAAACAAAGCGTAACTTTCTTTTCGGAAATCATTTTTCGAACTTGCTCTCCATTGAAGTTGATTTCATAACCAAGCACTTGATTCCCGAAGGCATGCTTTTGCATTCGCCATGCATTACCTAAAGCCTCAATCCAAAGATCTAAATCTTTAGGCAAACCAACATTCAAATTTTCGTTTCTATGAACTAAAGGAAATTCTATAGATAAATTTTGCGAACCTTCAGGTATACCTAATTCTAATTTCAACTTCTTCTCTTCTAAAAGCTGTTCTCTCAATCCTACTTCTAATGGAGAGAAAGCATATGTAGAAACATTTTGATTAACTAGATCTCTTACTAATTCTTTTTCTGATGCAATACTTTGCCAGGTTAAAGTAAGAAGTTTTGGCTAACCGGGAAGAAGAGTACCTAAATACGGGAAAAAGAGTACCCAGCATTGTCAAGACAACAGAGTCGAGATCATTTGCTTCTTTCTCTGGAAGCTTATTCCACGATGAAGCCTGACTTTGCTCTTCCAGTGAGTGA